>JALFCJ010000215.1 GCA_022771185.1 Spirochaetales bacterium
ACGACAACTAGATAATTCATATATACTCCTTTTGATTCCCCTTATATAAATTATCCTAGTGATGACCTTATGTTATTATATTAACACCGTTCTTTTTACCATGCACTACTTTATCCCATTGTATAGTACATTTTTTCATGAAATATTCCTTATTTTAGGGCAACAAAACAGAGTTATATATGACAAATGCAGTCAGAACACAAAGAATATATGAAAACATACATTGGAAAAAAACTATGGCCCGTAGCAAGAAAAAGCTAGATCATCAAAAAGAATCAAAGACAGCAGGCTAATGGCTGATACTCTATTAGATTTTAATGGAATCCATCCCTCATTTGTCACATAATCTATCTATGATCCATATCATTTGCCTTAACCCTACTATAGACCGCATGTATTACATAGACTCATTTCTTCCGGGCTTTCAATACCATGGAAACAAAGCTGAAGTGTACCCGGGAGGAAAGGGATTGAATATATTAAGAGTATTATCTTCTTTCATTCGTCCTCTCTCTTTCTATGCCTTCACTGCCGGGGACAACGGGAAGATTATAAAAAGAGAGGCCGAGAGACTTGGAGCCCAGTCCACGTTTATCGAAGTGGATGGGGAGACAAGAACAACCATAAATATAATGGATAAAAAGAGTGGAAATGAAACCGAGATAAAAGAAAAGGGCCCCTATATTACAGAAAAAGATACATCTGCCCTACTCTCTTCTCTTGAGAGTAATGTTAAAGAGAATGACATAGTAATTCTCTCAGGCTCTCTTCCCGATGGAATAAGAAAAGACATATATAAAGAAATATCGGAGCTTTCCAAGAGAAAGGGGGCGTCTACTCTCCTTGATACAGGAGGGGGCTTATTAAAGACATCCCTACCAGGAAGGTATCTTCTTATTAAGCCAAACGAAAATGAGATAAGGGATCTTTTCGATGATTACTCTTCACCTCTTTCTCTTCTATCGGAAAAACTGATCAACAAAGGTGCAGATAGTGTCCTTATTACAAGAGGAGGAGACGGAGCCTACTTTAGAAATAAAGATATGGCTTTAGATATAAAAGTGCCTAAGGAAGATGTAGTCTCAACCATCGGTAGCGGAGACTCCACTCTTGCTGGCTTTGCCTATGGCTTGTCTCAGGCTCTCCCTCTACTAGACACCGTCTCCCTTGCCCTATCCTTCGGGACAAGCAACGCCCTCCATAGAGAAGTGGGGAGAGTTGATAAAGCGGAGGTTGAAGAAATTATAAAAAGGATAGAAATAAGGGAGAAAGAATATGATCTTTGACTCTATACACCACATTGCCATAATCGCATCAGATTACAATAAGGCCAAAGATTTCTATGTTAATAAACTGGGCCTCAAGATAAATAGAGAGGTAGAGAGAAAAGAAAGAGAAGATTTCATCATCTTTCTCGACGGAGGAGAGAATATAGAGATAGAGCTCTTTATCGAGAAGAATCCCCCGAAGCGTCTTACACGCCCTGAAGCCAGAGGCCTCAGACACCTGGCATTCAGAGTAGATGACATATATAAGAGTGTCGAAGAGCTGAAGAAAAGAGGAATCGAGACAGAAGAAATAAGAATAGACCCACTTAATGGAAAGCATATGACATTCTTCTTTGATCCCGATGGACTGCCATTGGAGTTACACGAGTAAAATCCACTCCTCCCCAAGACTCCTTTTCTTATTGATGATAAGGCAAAAGGAGTAATCGATGGAAAACGAAAAGAGTGCGGCATTTACGCTGAAAAACACAAATGAAAGAATCGACAAGATAGAAAGCCTGATGGAGAAAGATGGAGATAGACTAGCGTCTCTTAAGTCTTCTTTATTCTCTTTGATAGTCTTTGTCATTGCAATAACTCTCATCTTTCTCTCCCTCTTTGTCTTTACTATTGTCAAAAGACCGGAAGTAAAAGAAGAGAATGAAGAATGGCTACTTTTCAAGACCTTATCCTTTCCCTCTTGGCTGGAAATAGAGAAGAATGAAGACACTATATCAGTAATAGTGGAGGGGAAAAAGGAAAGGACACTATATAACGGCGACGAGTATTTATCTCTACCATATAAGACAAAGATTAAAGCTGAAATCACCGATGATTCTTTTCTTATATATGGTAATGGAATCTTATATGGTGGCTACAGAAACAAGGCAACATAAGTGGGTGGCAGAAAGCCATCCACTTTCAAGGAGCAAAATAACACCAGAAGAAGATTTATTTAGATATAATCTGCATTTCTTATGTTCAATATTTATTAAATTATAGTTATAAAATCAATATTACTTTACAGTAACTACTTTTTTGCGTATACTTCATACATGACAATTGAATGGGATGACCAAAAGAACATAGAAAACAAACAAAACACGGCATAAACTTTGAGACTGCAAGCGGTGTGTTTGCAGATCCATTTCGAATAGAACGAGTAGACCATTCAGAAAACAACCCGAGAAGATAGAATTCAAACTATAGGACTTGTAGGAAAGGTACTATTCGTCGTATACACAGAACGAAAAGAAGCATATCGCTTAATCTCTGCAAGAATTGCAAACAAAAAAGAAAGGAGATTATATTATGGCTATTGTAAAGAAAACAGTTCAAATTGGGGATTTACCTACCAAAGAAGCTTTAAAAGAGGTAGAAGAAGCTGCAAAAAAAAAGATTGTCTATGATTTTGATTCTCCAAAACTAGAATCGTGGATGCTCCATGACTTTAAACCCGCATCTAGTGAATACTATAAACCTAAGAAAGTTCAAATAACACTTAAACTGGATGCAGATGTAGTTGCTGCATTCAAAAGTACAGGGAAAGGGTATCAGACCAAGATAAATGACGTATTAAGAAAAGCGATATTTGAATGAAGCGTTACAAAGGAAGCAGGCGCAGGACGCCTAGCCCATAAGGCGAGGCCGGGCGGGTCTCGCGGGCCAGAGACGGCGTAAGACGCCCTTCGGGGTGCAGCCATCGTTACCATGACCAGATTCCCACTGGGCTTGCCCGTGGGAGTACGTCAACTACTGCGCTATTTTCAAAAGTCTTTTCTATCAAAACATAAAGATATGAATTCTTTAAAACTGAAAAGGCGTTGCAAGAGGATGATCTACCGCGACCATCCTCTTATGCACTTTAGTCTTGTAAATCCAGTAGTTGATCAAGCGTATCAGAGAGACTATCTACACATACTTTTTGAGAAGTTATGTCTCCTGTATCGCCATACTGAGAAATCTGATCCAAAGCCTCAATGGCCGCCCTGATCTTTGTTCTTAGTAGATAACCTGAAGACATGGCTGTATCGATAACCTTGTCTGTGTACTCAGTGTAATCCCGACCATAAGCTTTTGAGTAAATATCTACAATAGTTTTTAACGACGATGAAAGCTCAACTTCGGTCAGCGGTCTTAACTCCTCTGCGTCTACTATTCTGTCCAAAACATTTCTGATGATTACCTTGGAGTTTTCATCCCCTTCCATCAAATCAAGATAACCATAGTCATCCTTCTCGCCTATTACTTCCTCTGTATATGAAGAGGAAAACGCAAAAATAGAAGAAACAGAATCAAAAGAGGAAGGAGGAAATAAGAACTGGGAAATAGTGGAATAGACAGACATTCTGGACTTTCTGGCAAATCTACCGATTAGCTCAGCTTCATCAAAGAGAATAACCCAGCCAGAGTAACCCATTACTTTAAACAAGTGGGACATAAATGCAAAATAATCGGAAGTGTGTTCTTTTATCACAAACTTATTGTTGAATGATACTTTTTCCCTACAATATTTGGAATAAAGACTTCTTATTGCAGCTACTGACGCAAAGGAACCCTGAAGATCTGCTTCCAAAACATCCACTTCGTCATCATTACTTCCTTCAGAAGCGAGAAAAGCCTTCAACACATAATAAAGTCTATTAGTATTTAGCTTATTTAAAGCATACAGAAACATCTCATTAGCTTTGTCACTACCAGAAGAAAGAAAAGTAAAGAGAGATGGGATACCAGGTTCACTTTCTCCAGGAAGATATGTCTGTTCCAAGACCCTTTTATAAAGGATATCTATCTTATTGGCAGGAGTCTCTTTGCCAAGAGCGACAAAAGATACAACCATGTTGTTCTCTTGTGCCATAGAAAATACAGAGTTCAGAAAGTGGGTCTTTCCTTCTCCATACTTTCCTTTGATCACCATGCTGTTTGATAAACCATTGGAAGCATCTGCAATTAATGAAGCAGCCTTATCCATAATCTCTTTTCTTGAAGAAGAGAAGAACTTACCTACAGAACGGGAAGGAACACCGGATCTGAGGGCTTCGATCATATGTCGGTTTTCAAAATCTGTCATCTTCAAGCCTCCTTCACCTGAAGTGTATATTTATTGGTCAACAAAGGAATAGATACACTTCCAAACTTGCTTTCCTTCAGTATAGCCTCAGCCTCTTCTCTTGTGACTTCATGGGCTGAAAAGTTTTCGCTTCTAAAGAGCTCAGTAAGTCTATGAGACATCTCCATAACAGATTGAGGAACCAGTATTTCAGGATTAATCTTGTCCAAATCCAACAGGTCATTATAGAGATTGACTCTTCCAGAGACTATTTCGTTCTGCACTCTCAACCAAAGAGCCTGATAACTCTTCATACCCCATTTCTCATGATCCACAAGTATTCTGTCGAAAGAAAGGATCAGGAAGAAATATCTGAAGACATCAATGTCATCTATTAGCTGGCGAATCACTTCATACGCGTCGTCTCTCTTCATCTTTGTGTATTTGACTTCTTCCAATGAAGAGGTGGAGACAATGTTCTGAAGATTATCAAGAGAGACAAATAATCCTGTATACCCTGCAATATGTACTGCTTCGCCAAGACTTTTGAGCATTCTTCTGGCATTTGTCTTGTTAATCTTGTATCCGGCAAGGCCAAAGGATCGCAGCTTTGCAACTTTCACGCTTTTTTCTGCATTAAGCCAATCATCAGAAAGAGAATCAAGCTCTTCATCGAGAGTAAGTATACCTAGCTTTTCCGATACCTTCAGGGAAAGAATCTGAGCAAAATTATGGTCTAATTCCTTATTGGATGTAATAGATCTTCTTACTTCGCTTCTAAGTTCCTGTCTTGCCATTACACTCTGCTCACCTCTATCTGAAAGCCAATCCATGGCAGACTTTCCTTCTTCCATATTATAGTCGTATCCAAGGGAACGCATAATCGACTGGGCGATACGGGATGAAAGATCTTCAAAGTCAATAGACCTATATAAAGCCAAATAGAGATTAGTCATATCTGACAAAAGAATAGATTGGGCATCAAGACAAATCGACAGGAAACCTTCTTCCTCTGCATCTGCCGACATCAAAGCCAAAAGATGAGTTTTACCTGAGCCTTTCTTTCCCATGAGGAATTTTATCTTGCTTCCACCCTCTTTTATGTATGAAGCAAAATACTCTCTCCTGATAAATGACGACACTTTGTCCAGTCCTACTGTAAGTGTCCTCAATATCTCTTTGTTTCCATTTGGTGTTCGCCCACACTGAAGCTCCACCATTGTGCCCTTTCTATCCATCTATCTATCTCCAATCAGCGAAAGCATATTGTACTGATCAACTGTTCCATGCCTGTATCATCAAGGATTCTTACACTCTTTCCTCTTCCAGTACCAAAGAGACAAGTATGGCCGCTCTTTGTTACAAAATCACCCTTTTTAATCTCGTTATATAGACGTGCCAAATCGAAAGCGAAAGCCATCTCGTCATATTCCTTTCTGCTTCTTGACAGAGGCACCATAACTTTATAGCAGGAAAGAAGAGGAACGTAGAACAAGTGGTCATTTACCTTTCCTGTATTCTTTGCCTTCTCTTGAAGCACACAAATTAAGTAGGCATTCTCCAGATCCTGAGCAAAAGCCTGAGCATTGAATGGAGCAGATTCCAATTTATCAACCAAATCGGCTGCACTGTCTACAAGGATTTTTGGCCTCATTGTTGGGACTTTCTTCTTTCCAAGAATAACTTCCTGGTTCTCTCCGTCTATTCTGATTCTCGTAGGGAATACTTCAAATACAGGATACTCGCCGACAGTGTCCATCTTCCTTTCCTTCAAACCTAAGAGCATATCTTCTGTAAATTCACCTGATGTAAAATATGAGCGGTAGTCGAAATTTGAGACAGATTCCTCAACCCCTGTCAAAGCCTCTTCAAGAGAAGAAACAGCATTTTTCAAAGCATCCAGATTCTTCAAAAGGGATTTAATGTCTCCCTTTACACTATCTTTCTGCATCTTTCCTTCCAAGCCAGATACTTTCTTTATTGTCTCTTTCAGAGATTTATCTGAAACAAGAAATGACTCCAAAAATTCTTCGTATCGCATTTTAAACTCCTAATTCTTACTTCTAGTCATCATAGCCTATTTTTTGAATCTATCACAACAAAAAGTAAGACATTATAATGAGACAATGATTTCGCTCTACAGATGGCAAGAAGAATGTCTAAATACTTGGAAAAACGTAGGTTATAAAGGAATAGCCGAAGTCACTACAGGTGCTGGCAAGACACTTATGGCGGTACAGGGAAGCCTTAGACTCGACGAAGAGAAAAAAGGCAACCTCTCTATATACGTTGTCGTACCTAAAGTCGCCTTAAAAAAACAATGGAGAGATGTCTTATCAAGAAATGGGGCGAAGGACATTGAAATATGGAGCAATGTCAAAAGCAAGAAAGGCAAATACACTATTATGACTATAAATACTGCGCGTGATATGTTGCCTCTTCTAGTTGAGAAAGATTTCAAGGCAAACAAGGCTGTTCTACTTATTCTTGATGAGGTGCATCACTATGGAAGCCCCGCCAATAGCCATGTTTTCGATTTCTTACATTCAAATCATTTTAAAGATTCCCTTTATTATTCTTTGGGGCTTTCCGCTACAACAAAAGTAAGGACCTTGCACTCTGTCCTTATACCGAAGGTTGGTGATGTATTCTTCCGTTATACTCTTTCAGACGCCCTCTCTGACGGCATCGTAAACGACTTTGTAGTCTTTAACGTAGCAGTACACTTCAATGATGAAGAAAGAGGATTATATGACGTCATCTCAAAAGATATTCTCTTCTCCTTTGGTAGGATCTACGAAGCATACCCAATATTAAAGAAGATTAATGCATCCATTTTCGATATCACTGATTTTCTGTACAAACAAGGCGAAAAAGAAATGGCCTGGAACCTTGAAGTTCTGATCAGAGAGCGACGTGATATCATCATAAGAGCCGACACTAGAATAAAAGCTGCCCTGGGTATAATAAAATACACAGAAGGAAAGACCATAGTTTTTACTGAAAGAATAGATCAGGTAGATGCTCTTTTTGCAAAACTAAAGAAAGACGGTATAAAAGCAGTGATGTATCACGGCGATATGGAGACAAAGATGAAGGAAGAAAACCTCAAGGCATTCAAAGAGGGGACAAGTAGAATACTTCTGTGCTGCAAGGCTTTGGATGAAGGCTTGGATGTACCGGACGCAGATATTGCAATCGTTCTATCTACTACAGCAACCGAACTCCAAAGAATCCAAAGAATAGGAAGAGTGATCAGGAAATCCAATGATAAGCTGCCTTCATCTTTATATTACATCCATGTTCCTGAATCTGTTGAAGATAATGAATACCTGAATTTCCTTTTGAGGGAAGAAAGGATCATTGTAGATATAGATTATAAGAACGGTGAGTTCATTGATTCCATGTACATAGAAGATATGGTCGCTTTTCTCGAATTATCAGACTTTTCAAGTCTATCAAAAGTTGAAATAGAGAGGCTCAAATATCTATTAAAAGGCGGATGCTTACGAATCGAACGTTTTTTAGATGCCAAAGCACTTAAATATCTGTCATCGAAAAAATCAAATAGTGAATTCATTAAGCTCTTTCTCTTGATGAAGAAAACACTTCAGAAATCAAAAGAAGAGACATCCCCCAAGAAGATATCAAACATTCTTATTGATGGTTAACCATTGATTTAGGGAGTGAAATCTTCTTAATTTAAGATCTAGAACCCCATAAACAAGGGGTAAATGTAATCATTAGTGGAATTATCCACAAGAAGGAATCTTCTTAATTGACTTTAATCCCGATGAATGCTAAGGATGACAAAGCATAATGAAACTCAAAATGTTACTAAAAGTTTCATTCTAGGGGGAACTATGAAAAAGCTATCCGGGGAGAAGATGGTCAACACTATTCTCTCAAAGAGAAAGGCCTTAGGTTACACACAGCAGACTCTTTCTGAAAAGACAGGAATCAACAGAGTCATGATAGGGCGTATAGAGAATAAGGAATATATGCCATCTATAGACCAATTGGAAAGGCTGGGGGAAGTATTGGGCTTTGAAGTCACTGATCTATTTATAGACGAAGCGATGCTTAATAGGCCTAGGGCGGAAAAGAAGTACAATATAGCAATAGCCGGAACTGGATATGTAGGCCTCTCCATGGCCACACTGCTTTCCCAGCGCAATCATGTTACAGCTGTAGACATAATCGAAAAGAAAGTGGACATGATCAATAAGCGCAAGTCTCCTATCCAGGACGAATACATCGAGAAGTATTTCAAGGAAAGAGACTTGGATTTACGAGCAACAATGAACGGGGAAGAGGCCTATAAAGAGGCGGACTTCGTCATTATCGCAGCTCCAACCAACTACGACTCCAAGAAAAACTTCTTCGACTGCTCCGCTGTGGAGAGTGTAATAGAGACAGTGTTGAGGGTAAACTCAAATGCAACTATCATCATAAAGTCCACCGTACCGGTAGGATACACAGTATCGGTGAGAGAGAAATATAAGACAAACAACATCCTGTTCAGCCCGGAGTTCTTAAGGGAATCCAAAGCCCTCTATGACAACCTTTATCCATCAAGGATCATCGTATCCTGCGATGATGCATCGAGAGATAAGGCCCGCGTCTTTGCCTCCCTCCTACAGGACGGAGCCATCAAGGAGGATATCCCTACTCTCTTCATGGGCTTTACCGAGGCGGAAGCCGTAAAGTTATTTGCAAACACATACCTTGCCCTACGTGTTTCATATTTCAACGAGCTCGACACCTACGCAGAGACAAAGGGCCTCGACACTAAAGAGATAATCGACGGAGTATGTCTCGATCCTAGAATCGGCACACACTACAACAACCCGTCCTTCGGCTATGGCGGCTACTGCCTGCCAAAGGATACGAAGCAGCTTCTAGCCAACTTCAATGATGTTCCTCAGAACATGATCACTGCCATAGTAGAGTCAAATAGAACACGTAAAGACTTTATCGCAGACCAGGTTCTCCATATGGCAGGCTACTATGATTACTATAACCGTGGCGATTACTCAAAAGACAGGGAGATGCAATGTATAATCGGAGTATACCGCCTTACCATGAAGTCCGGTTCCGATAATTTCAGGCAGTCTTCTATCCAGGGAGTAATGAAGAGGATCAAGGCGAAGGGGGCCACAGTCGTCATCTATGAGCCTACTCTCTCTGACGGAGACACTTTCTTCGGCTCAAAAGTTGTCAACGACATTAATCTTTTTAAAGAAATGAGCAACGTAATAATTGCAAATAGGTTCGATTCAGTTCTATCGGATGTAAAAGACAAAGTCTTTACTCGTGATCTATTTAGAAGAGACTAAGAGGGGAATATGTACGCAGAAGATAAATTCAGAGAAATATACAACAGGGCGCCGGAGACTTCGTTCTGCCCCTATAGGGTGTGCCCCCTGGGAGCCCACATAGACCATCAGTTCGGCCCCATCTTGGGCTTTGCCTTGGATTACGGCGTCCATATGGCCTATGGAGTGAAGAATAATGGAATTGTTGAACTGATGTCCATGAACTTCCCTAAGCGTGTACAGTTCCACGTGTCTTCTGTTCCGGAGACAAAGGAAGGAGACTGGGGCGACTACCTGAGGGGAGCGACAAAGGCTCTGGGGGAGAAGTATAAACTCACAAAGGGATTATGTGGGGTAATTAGAGGGGCACTGCCTTCAGGTGGGATATCGTCATCGGCAGCCCTTACAATCTGTTTCATGAAGGCCCTTTCGAAAGTCAACGACATAGAGCTCAGCGACAGCGAATACATATACCTTTCAAAGAAGGCAGAAAATGAGTATGTGGGGGTGGCCTCTGGAAAACTGGACCAAAGCTGCGAGACCTTATGTAGAAAAGACAATATCCTCTATATGGATTCAAAGGATGACAGCTATAAAAACACTCCCTCGTCTCCAAATATGAAACCCTTCAAAATAGGAGTGTTCTTCTCAGGCTTGGAGAGAAACCTCTCTTCTTCTGCATATAACAACAGGGTCGACGAGTGTAAGGCTGCAGCCTTCGCCCTCTACTCTTATGCCGTTACAGATAGACGAGGGGACTACGAGTTGAAAGAAGGATTGAAGTTCCAGGATATGAGACTAAGAAATATCCCGGAGGAGATCTTCAAGGAGTTCGGAGTCAGACTCCCTACCTCTTGGCAGAAGAGGTGCAACCACTTCTACTCCGAGATGCATAGAGTGGAGAAAGGCGTGGAATGCTGGGAAAAGGGAGACATCGTATCCTTTGGCCGCCTTATCAACGAAAGCGGCATGTCAAGCATCGTTAACTATGAGTGCGGCTCCCCTTGGCTCATTAAGCTCTATGATATCTTAAGTAAGCTGGACGGAGTATATGGAGCCCGTTTCAGCGGTGCAGGCTTCAAAGGCTGCTGTATGGCACTCTTAGACCCGGAGAAAGCAGAAGAAATAAAAGAGACTGTGGAGAGAGAATATCTTAAGGAATTCCCCTCTCTTTCTGGTAAATATAAAGCTTATATATGCTCCACTTCCGACGGAGTGGGCAGAGCAGAAGGAGATAGATTCTAATGACATGTATAATACTTGCAGCAGGATACGCTACAAGAATGTATCCCTTGACACTTAACTTCCCTAAGCCTTTATTGGAAGTGGGGGGAAAGAAAATTATAGATTGGCTAATAGAGGATCTGGAGGAAGCAGGAGTGGAGAGGACAGTTGTGGTATCGAACCACAAGTTCATCTCCCACTTTCAGTCCTGGGCTGAGGGCAGAGAGAATATTAGTGTGCTTGACGACGGATCAGTGGACAATGACCACAGGCTTGGAGCTGTGAAGGATATTGAGTTTGCCATCGAAAAAGCAAATATCGACGACGATATCGTAGTTCTGGCAGGAGACAATGTCCTTAACTTCTCTCTTTCTTCTTTCATCGAGTATGGAAGGGAAAAGAAGACATCCTGCATCATGAGGCATGAAGAGAAGGACCAAAACAAGCTTAGAAAGACAGGAGTCATTGAAATAAACGATGACGAACTAGTACTCAATATGGAGGAAAAACCACAGGAACCAAAGTCCAACTGGGCCGTCCCTCCCTTCTATTATTACACAAAGGAAGACAAAGACCTAATAAAAGAAGGCATCGCCTCCGGTTGCGGCACAGATGCCCCTGGATCCTTTGTTTCCTGGCTGGTAAAAAAGAGACCGGTACATGCCTACAAGATGATAGGTGACAGATTCGATGTGGGATCCATCGAAGGATACGAGAGAATAAAGAAAGAATATAAGGGAATAACAATAAGATGAAAAAGACAATACTTGTAACAGGAGCTGCAGGGTTTATCGGAGCAAATCTTGTAAAAGAACTACTATCCACCACAGAGGACAAGATAGTGGGCATCGACAATCTCAACGACTACTATGATGTAAGTCTGAAGGAATATAGACTTAAAGAGATAGAGAGCCTCGGCGGAGACTTTACTTTCGTTAAAGGCAGCATTGCAGACAAATCTCTCTTGGACTCTCTCTTCGAGACTTATAACTTCAACATCGTAGTAAACCTTGCCGCCCAGGCAGGCGTCAGATACTCCATTACTAACCCTGATGTTTATATAGAGTCGAATATGATCGGCTTCTATAACATTCTTGAAGAATGCAGGCACCACCCTGTAGAGCACCTGGTATATGCTTCGTCTTCTTCCGTCTATGGCTCCAATAAGAAAGTCCCCTACTCCACCGACGATAAAGTAGATAACCCTGTATCACTATATGCAGCGACAAAGAAGAGCAACGAGCTCTTTGCCCACGCATATTCCAAGCTCTACAATATCCCGTCCACAGGCCTCAGATTCTTCACTGTCTACGGACCAGCGGGAAGACCGGATATGGCATACTTCAGTTTTACAAATAAACTGATCAAAGGTGAGACTATAAAGATCTTTAACTATGGTAACTGTAAGAGAGACTTTACTTATGTAGACGATATTGTAAAGGGAATAAAGCTGGTTATGGACAAGGCCCCTCTGAAGAAGAACGGTGAAGACGGCCTCCCTATTCCTCCATATGCTGTCTACAACATCGGCAACAATAATCCTGAGAACCTATTGGACTTTGTCCAGATCCTCTCAGAGGAACTTGTCAGAGCTGGAGTATTACCATCTGACTATGACTTTGAGTCCCATAAAGAGCTGGTGGCAATGCAGCCAGGAGACGTTCCAATTACATATGCAGACACATCTGCCTTAGAGCGTGACTTCGGCTTTAAGCCATCCACTACACTTCGTGACGGTCTCAGAGCCTTTGCCGAGTGGTATAAGAAGTTCTACAAAGTTTGAAGCTATCGAGCTTTTCCCTGCCCCGCATTTGTGGGGCAGTATTATATGTAAAAGGCTATACTATAAATAAT
>JALFCJ010000298.1 GCA_022771185.1 Spirochaetales bacterium
GAGAGGTCGATGTTTTCAATCTCCAATATCTTCAATATGCCGTTTCCGCCTCCAGCATCCACCAGCATTATTCCGTTTTCATTCTCTATTGTCAGGCATGTATTATAACAATCCACAGCCTGTGCATTACCTGTTCCAAGTATTCTAAGTTTTGTCATATGGACATAATAATAGGAATCAAAACTTTTGTCTAAAAATACGGGACTATAGTGTATAATATTGATGACAAAATATAGGAGTTAATATGGGACTAATAAAAGCTACATTAAAGAGTGTGGGCGGCGTTTTCGCCGATCAATGGAAAGAATACTTTACTTGTGACTCTCTTTCTTCTGATGAATTAGTTAAAAAAGGTGAAAAACATAACTCCAGGAGGAGTGTAAATACAAAGGGATCCGACAACGTCATATCAAATGGCTCTGGTATCGTAGTTGCAGATGGCCAGTGTATGATGATCGTTGACAGTGGAAAAATCGTTGAATTCTCTGCTGAGCCTGGAGAGTATACTTTCGATTCCTCCTCAGAGCCTAGTGTGTTCTACGGTGGATTTGGAAAGGGGCTCTTGGATTCTTTCAAAGCTATGGGAAGAAGAATAGGGTATGGAGCAGATGAAGCAAGAGACCAGCGTGTCTATTACTTCAACACAAAAGAGATTCTTGATAATAAGTTTGGGACAGCAAATCCGGTTCCTTTCAGACTTGTAGACAAGAGAATCGACCTGGACATTGATTTATCTTTGAGATGTGCCGGCGTATATTCATATAGAATCTCAGACCCTATGAAGTTCTACAAGTGTATCGCTGGTAATCTTTCTGGCACTTTCTATCGCTCTAACTTGGACTCTCAGCTTAAGAGTGAGTTTATCTCAGCTCTCCAGCCGGCTTTCGGCAGACTGTCACAGATGGGAATGAGACCCAATGAAATAGTTTCTCACACTACAGAGTTGGAAGAGGCTCTTAACAATGCACTCTCTGAAAAGTGGGGAGAGAAGAGGGGCTTGGAAGTAGCCACCGTGGCTATAGCTACTCTTACTATCCCGGAGGAAGACCAGGAGCTTATTAAGAACGCTCAGATGTCTGTTGTCTACTCTGATGCATCCCGTGCCGCAGGTTTATTTGTCTCTTCACAAGCTGAAGCCATGAAGAAGGCAGCAGAAAACAAGAATGGTGCATATGCTGGCTTTATGGGTATGAATATGGCAGGTTCTGTCGGTTCCACAGATACTTCAGCTCTCTTCAAAATGGGAGAAGAAAAGAAAAAAGAAAGAGTCGACGAAGATGTATGGACTTGTTCCTGCGGAGCAAAGAACAAGGGGAAGTTCTGCACAGAGTGCGGGGCACCGAAGAAGACAGTTTCATCTTGGGTTTGCTCCTGCGGCGCAGTAAACACAGGTAAGTTCTGCTCTGAATGCGGAAAGAAAAAACCGGAAGCGAAGAAGTGCCCTTCATGCGGATGGAGCGCAAAAGAAGGAGAGAATCCTAAGTTCTGTCCTGAGTGTGGACAAAAGCTGGAGTAAATTGTGGTAGAGGAATTTAAATGCCCCAATTGTGGCGGATATGTTGAATTCGACTGGTCCAGCCAAAAGATGAAGTGTCCTTATTGCGATACTGAGTTTGATACCGAAGGCTTGAAAGAAGCCAAAGAAGATAGCGAAAGGGAGACTTCAGATTCAGCTTCTTTTGAAAAAAGCGGGATAATGTGGCAGGAAGATGGAGTGAGACACTATGTCTGCTCTTCTTGCGGCGGTGAGATTATTGCAGAAAACACAGAAGCCGCCCTTTCCTGCCCTTGGTGTGGAAATCCAGTAGTTCTTAAAGAACAGTTTGAGGGTGAACTTAGACCAGACTTGGTTATTCCTTTCAAGAAAGGAAAGGAAGAAGCCAAAGAGATGTTTTATAGGCACTTATCTGGGAAAAAGCTTCTACCTCCGATCTTCAGAGATAAGTCACATATCGATGAGATTAAGGGAATATATGTTCCTGTATGGATGTTTGATGCTGAAATAAAGGCACATATGTCTATTCCTGCATCACGCACTGCAGTTTGGAGTGACTCTCGTTTTACTTATACCAGGATAAGCCACTATCGCTTGGTGAGAGATGGCAGGATGGAAGTTAAGAATCTTCCTGTAGATGGTTCAAGTAAGATGCCTGACTCTATTATGGAGCCCCTCGGCCCATGGAATATGGATGAAGCTGTAGACTTTGAGACCGCATATCTCTCGGGCTTCCTTGCCGATAGATATGACGTTGACGCTGACGAAAGCTCCAAAAGAGTAGTGGATAGGGCAAAGAGTTCTGCAGAGAGAAGGCTGTTAAGTACAACTGGTCCTTATGTACGTGGACCCGGAGGACAATCCAGCGTATCCATGACTGGAGGAAGGGAAAGATATGTTCTACTTCCTCTCTGGATACTCCGCACTCGTTTCCAGGATAAAGATTGGTATTATGCAATGAACGCCCAGACAGGAAAGCTGGTTGGAGATCTTCCTATGGATAAGGGAAGAAGGAATAAGTTCTTTCTTATCTCTTTTTTCTCCTTCGGTTTATTGGGCGCCTTGATTTCAACTCTGGTTCAGATTTTATAGGAGGGAAAAATGAAAAAGATAATTATACTTTTACTATTGTTATTATTTGTTTTTTCTCTCTCAGCTGTAACTGTCGTTGAAGATAGAATAGGACTAATAAGTGAAAGCGAAAAAGAGTATGTGAAATCTAAGCTTGATAAAGCATCTCTCGAAAGTGGCTTGTCTTTAGGTGTTCTTATTACAAATGGAACTGAGGGTAAGAGTGACGCTGTTTTTGCTGACGACTACTATGACTTAGTAATAAATGACGATGATGGCGTTCTTCTCTTTCTCAACTATGGAGAGAGAAGCGTATATATCTCTACAACTGGGTATGGAATGTATGCAGTCGACGACAGCGGAGAAGAAGTTGTCTTTGATGCTATGATGCCGCATCTTCAGAGAGGAGAGTGGGCTGAAGCCTTCTCTGTTTTTGCTTCTTCTGTTCTGGAGCTTTCAAAAGATTATCCATACTCAGCGTATGAAAATACTACATACGACATTAATACTGGTAGATTTGAAGAAGGAAAGAGCAAAGAAAAGCGCTTTGACTGGGCTCTTGTAGTAATCTCTTTTCTTCTTCCTGCTGTTCCTGCCGGCTTTATAACAGTTTCTGTTCTTAAGAAGAAGTTAAAGAGTGAAGGTCTCGTGGGAAACGCAGAAGATTATGTTGTGCCATCTTCTTTTGCTTTGGAAAATAGTCGAGATATCTACCTATATTCCACGCTCTCCAAGGTACCTAGACCCCAGAATAATGGGGGGTCCTCATCGCGACCTCGATCATCCGGCGGTCATGTTTCATCATCTGGAAGAGTCCACGGAGGTGGAGGTAGAAGATTCTAGTCTTAGGCTCCAAGAAATTTGGAGCCTAATCTATGATCAATTACTATACGATCTTTTCTGCTTCTTTAGATATTGAAGTATCTTATTTCGGCTTTTGGTCTCCGCATATTTAAAAGAATTCTTATGCAAACGTTAAAGCTGTCTACCAATTGGATAAAGGCAGTCACAAGCCAAGGCTGATTACAAATTACATAGACAACTAAGGTAAATAATGTTCAAAGAATTTGATGTAGTAAGAACAATCATAGATAAAATAGTACCTAAAGGTTCTGTAGGAACAATTGTCAGCGTTTATAGTTCAGGTCCAGCATGTGAAGTTGAGTTTCTTGATGACAAAGGAATGACCATTGCTGTAGAGACTTATGAATTCTCAGAGATTGAACTCTTAGAAAAAGACTAGCAAATCATAATACCTCCTTGCAATCTTAAAGTTATTGCAGCTTCAGTTGTAAAAACCTCTTTTTATATCGTCATTACCTTTCTTTTAGCTTCATGTCAAAAGTAGTGTATTCTTTCATCTGGTATCAATCTGCTCTGCAGTGTACCATACTGACGAAGTTTTCCTATGGTTTGTAAATCTCTCCATTCATTATGACGTTGCAACATAAACATTTTTTTCAGCTTACTCTCTATATCTCTACAAAACTTGCTATTGCTGCTCAAATGAAAAAAATGCAACGAAGCATATTCCCACATAAAACTTCATAAATGCATTGCCGAGCGGAAGCAGTTTGAATCCGTTCGCTGCAATTCTTTTGGCTCTCTGCCTTGAAATCGCGGCCCTTTTCATCAATTTCGGAACATTTGGCTTGCCACCCGGCTTGAAAAGGTCTCCCTCTTCTTCCATTTCTTTGATGGTTAATGCTATTCTATTATCGTCATCTTTTTTATAATCGTTCATTTTCCTCCTTATCTACTGCAGTTTGGACTATTGCAATGATATAGAGTCTGAACGGTTTTATTGAAGATGACATGTTTGTTTATTTTTATAGATTGGAAGTGGAATCCAATTTTTCTGTGTTTACATTCCTATATGGTTTATTGGTTGAAATTAGTGATACAAGTAACAGTGGTTAAAATAGTTGATACTCTCTTGAGAGTTAAACTTGGGTGGTCGTTAATATCAGATATAAAGAAATAGCTATAGTTGTAAATCGTTGAGTTTTTGAGATGTTTTTTTGTCCTATGTTGAGTTAGGATAGAATAGAGCAGTACGAATTTGTGACCATCGATATAAAGAAACTCACCAAGTTCCATAAGAAACATACTTGGACTTTATGTAAAAAGAGAAGATGAGAAACGTCTCAAGACATCAAAACTGAAAACCTCGAGCTTCTTTCTGAAAACTGCATCATAACAAATGAGGGCTTAACTCAACAGTTTGCGACTATAACCAACAAAAAATCCTCCAGAGAATACTCTCCGGAGGAATAGCTAGCTTAAACGAATTAGTCGTTATAGAGGTTGATAAGCTTCATGAGATGATCATATCTAGCCTTTGCTTCTTCTTCGTTAGCCTTAAAGAGAACATCAGCTCTTGCTGGGAACTCACGTGTGAGTCTTGAGTAACGAGCTTCGTTCATGAGG
>JALFCJ010000294.1 GCA_022771185.1 Spirochaetales bacterium
TTGGTTCTCGGTGATATGGAGAAGATGCTCCACTACTGTGATTACCATGGATATCAGATGTGGGAAGTAGCCATAGAATATGAAGGCGAATCTATACTTGAGTATGCCGGAGAAGTATGGAGAGTAATGAAGAAGGCCATTGAAAGAGGCCTTGAAAATGAAGGCGTACTTCCTGGCGGCCTTAAGCTACAGAGAAAGGCATGTCTATCTCATGCAAAGAGTATAGACTTTGCAGGAAGCCTGGGAAATACTTCCAGAGCCATCTCATTTGCCCTTGCAGTAAGCGAAGAAAATGCTGGGGGTGGTGAGATAGTAACAGCTCCTACTTGCGGAAGCTGTGGAGTATTGCCTGGTGTTTTGTATTATCTCCAACAGGAATACAAGATTCCAGAAGTCAGAATACAGAGAGCAATTTTGACAGCAGGATTGGTTGGAAACATTGTCAAGACAAATGGCAGTATAAGCGGAGCTGAAGTCGGGTGTCAGGGCGAAGTTGGAGTAGCATGTGCAATGGCTGGAGCTGCAGCTACTCAGCTTTTAGGTGGATCTATTTATCAGATAGAATATGCTGCTGAAATGGGCCTCGAACATCATTTGGGACTTACTTGTGATCCATTGATGGGACTGGTGCAGGTCCCATGCATCGAAAGAAATGCCATGGCATGTATGAGAGCCATCGACCATGCTTCTTTTGCCCTCATGGGTGATGGAAGACATAAGGTCTCTTTCGATAACGTTGTGGAAGTAATGATGGAGACAGGAACCGCGCTTCCTTCTTTATATAGAGAGACAAGCCAAGGAGGATTGGCTAAGATTGTTGAAAGCTAAAAAAGATAGCCCAATGATCTCTTTTATTAAATAATTAATATTATTCTTTGAGATATTAGGCTATTGTTTTTTTCATGGGTGCTGTTTATTGCACCCATAGTTTTTAAAGAAACAATTGGAATAATAAAGCAGTGATACATCCTGCGGCGGCTGTAACAGGAAGCCCCAGTTTAAAAAATGATGCAACTATTGCAACAATTGTTCCAGCCAAAGCGGAAGCAAAGGATCCTGTTGAATACAGAATAGAAGGAAATGTAAGGACAGCAAGTGTTACATATGGAGCGTAGTAAAGAAAAGATCTGAAGAACTTGTTCTTTATAGGCTTACGCAGCACCAAGAGAGGAATTACTCTGATGAGGTATGTAACTACTGCCATCAATAGAATTGATATGTAGATGTACTTGTCGTTCATTCCACTTCCTCCTCTAAGTTATTATCTTCTTCGATAGGGAAGAAGTAAGCGGCCAGTGCAGAAAGAGCGACTGTAAGAATAATTACTTTCATTCCTGTAGAAATTCCAGATAAGAAAGAAATCTTTGTAAATAGGAAACTCAACAGGGCGGAGAGAAGTACCAATACAGCAACGACTTTATTCTCTCTGGCAGGTGGTATGATGATTGCCAAGAACATAGCATATAGTGCGATGGAGAGTGATGATGTGACTATAGGAGGTAGAATCTCTCCCATTATTCCTCCAAGGGCTGTTCCTAGTACCCATCCAGGGCAGGCTACGGACATGGCGCCTATGTTATATAAAGGTGAAATCGGAGTATTCTGGGCCACGGAGATACCGAATATTTCATCTGTCACTCCGATTCCCATAAGCATTCTCGTTCCTGTCTTCTCTTTTGGAGAGAGCTTTATTGTCAAGGCTGCGCTCATAAGTAGGTATCGAAGGTTAATGACCAACGTTGAGATTATTAACTCAATATAAGATCCACCCTCTTCAAGAATAGAGAGAGCTGCAGCTTGACCGGCAGAAGTATAGTTAGTGGCGCTCATTAATGCAGACTGATACCACTTTAATCCTACGTCTCCTCCTCTTATTCCAAGAGTAAAAGAGACGGCAAAATAACCAAGGGCAATTGGAATTCCGTCAATAAGCCCCTTTCTGAAACTTTCTATGTTTCTCTTCATGATTAATACACATTTAAAGAAGCCCCCGTTTCCGGGGACATCTTCTGCTTATGACATATTATTTGACAACGATGTTCACAAGTTTTCCTGGAACTACAATCTCCTTGACAACTACCTTTCCATCTGTCCACTTCTTCACAGCTTCATCATTCTTAGCTGCAGCGAGCATATCATCCTTGGAGATTTCTCTTGCTACTTTCAGCTTTGCTCTGACTTTACCGTTAATCTGGACAACAACTTCGATTTCATCGTCTTTTGTCTTCTCTTCATCGTATACAGGCCATGGAGCCTTTGATACAGATGGCTCGTGTCCCAGCATAGACCAAAGTTCTTCAGCAAGGTGTGGTGTGTAAGGAGAGAGAAGGAGAGTCAAAGTCTCGAGGCAGACTTTAGGAATCTCTGTCTCTTTGTTCATCTCGTTTACATAGACCATCATCTGAGAAATTGCAGTGTTGAAGTTTAGTGTAGCTGTATCGTCAGTGACTTTTTTTATGGTCTTATGCATCATCTTCTCCAAGTTCTTTGAAGGAGCCTTGTCAACAATAGTTTTCTCTGTTGCGATTCTCCAGACTCTGTCAAGGAATCTGTAGACACCGATGAAGCCCTGAGTAGCCCATGGCTTTGACTCTGTGAGAGGACCCATGAACATTTCATACATTCTTACGCTGTCTGCACCATAGTCCCTGATAAAGTCATCTGGATTGATGACGTTCTTGAGAGACTTGGACATTTTTGCAATGACCTGGGTAAGTTCTTCTCCTGTCTCTTTATCGAAGTACTTGCCGTCTCTCTCTTCAACCATATCTGTAGGTACAAGCGACTTGTTTGGCTTCTGATAAGCAAAGGATGTGATCATACCTTGGTTTACAAGGCGCTTGAAAGGCTCTGGAGTATGGACGATTCCTGCATCAAAGAGAACCTGATGCCAGAATCTAGCATACAAGAGATGGAGAACAGCATGTTCTGCTCCTCCTACATAGAGGTCTACAGGCATCCAGTATTTCTCTTTCTCTTCGTCTACAAAAGCGTTGTTGTTTTTCGGATCGATATATCTGAGATAGTACCAACAAGAACCAGCCCACTGAGGCATAGTATTGGTTTCTCTCTTTGCATCTGCACCGCAGACAGGACACTTGCAGTTTACCCAGCTGTCAACATTTGCCAATGGACTTTCTCCTGTTCCGCTTGGTTCATATTTATCGACCTTAGGAAGAGTGAGTGGAAGCTGATCTTCAGGGACAGGAACAGTTCCGCAGTGAGGGCAGTGTACAAGAGGAATAGGCTCACCCCAATATCTCTGGCGTGAGAATACCCAGTCTCTGAGCTTATAGTTCACAGCCTTATGGCCGCATTTGTGCTCTTCAAGATACTCAAGACACTTCTCGATTGCGTCTTTCTTATTCAGTCCGTTGAGCCACTCTGAGTTGACATGCTCTCCGTCTTCTGTCCAAGGCTCTTCCTGTACATCTACCTTGCTCTTCAAGACTTCGATGATAGGAAGATTGAACTTCTTTGCAAACTCCCAGTCTCTTTCGTCGTGGGCAGGGACAGCCATGATGGCTCCTGTACCATAAGAGATAAGTACATAGTCGGCAATCCATATAGGAAGCTTCTTTCCATTTATCGGGTTGATGGCATAAGAACCGGAGAATACACCTGTCTTCTCTTTAGCCAAATCTGTTCTTTCAAGATCAGATTTGTGCTTAGTGACTTCAAGATACTCTTCTACAGCCTTTTTCTGCTCCGGTGTAGTGAGTTTCTCAACAAGAGGATGCTCTGGTGCAATAACCATATAAGTTGCACCGAAGAGAGTATCACAACGTGTTGTGTACACTTCGAGATAGTCGTCGCTCTTCTCAAGCTTAAAGAATACTGCTGCACCTTCACTTCTACCGATCCAGTTGCGCTGCATTGTCTTTACAGATTCCGGCCAATCAAGGTCATCCAAGCCCTTGAGAAGTCTGTCACCATAGGCGGTGATCTTAAGCATCCACTGTCTGATGTTCTTCTTCTCGACCTTGGTTCCGCATCTTTCGCATCTGCCTTCTTTTACTTCTTCGTTTGCAAGTCCTGTCTTACATGAAGGACACCAGTTGATAGGAGTGTGTGCTTCATAAGCCAATCCCTTCTTGTAAAGCTGAAGGAAAATCCACTGTGTCCACTTATAATAATCTTCGTCACAGGTACTGATCTCTCTGTCCCAGTCATAGGAGAAGCCGAGGCTCTTTATTTGACGACGGAAGTTGTTGATGTTCTTGTTTGTGGTGATATAGGGGTGTGTCCCTGTCTTGATTGCATAATTCTCTGCAGGAAGGCCAAAAGAATCGAATCCCATTGGATGAAGGACGTTATATCCATTCATTCTTAGGAATCTGGAATATATATCTGTGGCTGTATATCCTTCAGGGTGTCCTACATGAAGACCTGCTCCTGATGGATAAGGAAACATATCAAGCACATAAGCCCTTTTTTCTTTAGGGTAAGAAGGATCTTCTTCGGCTTTGAATGTTTTATTCTCTTCCCAGTATTTCTGCCATTTAGGCTCTATTTCATTAAACGGGTATTTGCTCATAGCGACAGTTTATCAACATGAAAAGAAAAATACCACACTCGATGCAATATGGAAGAGAAATGTATTTCATTTTTCTCAAAGTTTTAACGAAAGGTAAGGAGTTAAGACTATTCTTTCAGCTTTTTGGTTAAAGCTAAATACAGTTTGCTATATAATATGTTTAAAGGCTCATATTAAAATGTCTTAGAGAAAACACGGATGCAGAAAATACTATCTTTAGGGTAGATTCGATGCAGTTCCTTACGTTAATTCTTCAATCAGCGATACAAAAAACTTTTAGGAGAATAAACATGGGAAGAGAAAGGTAAAGCAATAAACAACCCCTTAATTAAGTAAATCTGATAATAAAAAAGGATAAAACTATATTTCTCTCTGCTTTATTTTTGGCATGGGATCATAATGGTATTTCAGCTCCCACTCTTGTAGTCATTACTGTTGCTGCAAGAGCTCCGAAAGGAGTATCAGGGTAGACAAAGCCTTTGGTTATGTTCTCTGTAGAATCTGGTATATCATTTTCAGGAGATGGAGTATTTGCATATGAATACTCATATGTAAACAAAGGGACACTTGCTTCTAGGAAAAAGACTATTCCGTTATTGTTCGAAATAGAAGTTCGCATAGAAATAGAAGAAGTCGCCGCATAATCCAAAGCTCCTACTAGGCAATACGTGACACAACCTCCCACTCCTATGGATAGTTCATATTTCGGGTGTGGAATCAGATCATATCTCGCATAGACATCTGCCCCACCAAAAGCTACCGCACCGATTAAAAATCCAGATATCGGCCGAAAGTTTGTACAGAGCATGACAAGGGCCGCATTAAGCGCAGATGATGATACCGTTCCTCCTATTTCGAATCTCCCGCTTCGATAGCCGACTCCTACTCCTGATGAGAATATACCTACCGAACTATAATAGTGTAGGCCGTCTTCTGATGAAGCAAACAAACTGAGGGGGCATAAGAGTAATAAGACAAATACAATAAGCATTATTCTTTTCATTTTTACGCCTCCATGAAAATTCTATCATGCATGACTTATGTTCTGAAAGAAATTCTTTCAAAAGAAGAGATTAAAACAATTGAAAATCCAAGTTTGAAGAAGTAGAAGAAATGACGCTATAATATAAATTATGGCGTATGACGAAAGTAACATAAGAACACTCTCAAGCATAGAACATATTAGACAGCGTCCTGGAATGTATATCGGAAGGTTGGGAAATGGATCCCATCCTGAGGACGGTATCTACATCCTCTTAAAAGAGGTCATCGATAACTCCATCGATGAGTTCATGGAAGGCAATGGAAGTAAGATAGTCGTGACACTTGAAGGACAGAAGTGCAGTGTCAGGGACTATGGAAGAGGTATTCCTCTAAATAAGCTCATAGAATGTGTATCTGTAATCAACACAGGTGCCAAGTATGACAATGAAGCCTTCCAATATTCTGTAGGACTCAATGGCGTAGGTACCAAGGCTGTAAACGCTCTTTCATCATACTTCGAGATTACTTCCTGGAGAGAAGGGGAGTATATGCATGCCGTATTTGAGAGAGGGGTGTTGAAACAGAAAAAAAAGGGAAAAGGCGACGAACCTAACGGAACATTCGTTTCCTTCATTCCTGACGATGACCCAGCCATATTTGGGAAATACACTTACAACGAAGATTTTATAAAGGAAAGACTCTGGAACTATGCATACCTAAACAAAGGTTTGACCATTACTTTTAATGGAAAGACTATAAGAAGCCCTGGCGGTCTTATGGATCTTGTAAAGAAGATTCTTGGGGATGACGGCTTATATCCTTTGATCAACTACAAAAGTAAGAATCTGGAGTTTTCATTTACTCATACAAATGGCTATGGTGAAAGCTACCATAGCTATGTAAACGGCCAGTACACATCTGATGGCGGTACCCATGAAGCTGCTTTTAAAGAAGGAGTGCTTAAAGGAATAAACGAATTCTTCCATAAAAGCTGGGCTGCTCCTGAGATTAGAGACGGTATAGTTGCGACTGTTGCAATTAAGGTAATGAATCCTGTCTTCGAGTCCCAGACAAAGAATAAACTTGGCAACACTGATGTCAGGGCTTGGATAGTGCCTGAAGTCAAGGCTGCTGTCATCGATTGCCTGATGAAGAACAAAGACATTGCAAAAGGCCTTGAAGATAAGATTTTAAGCAATGAAAAGGTTCATAAAGAAGAGGCTGCAGTTAGAAACGGAGCTAAAGAAAAAGCTAAGAGAGTAGCTATCAACATCCCTAAGCTTAAAGAGTGCAGATATCATTTGAATTCTGCTCCCGCCTCTCATAAAGCTGAAGCCGAGAAGTCAATGATCTTCCTTACAGAGGGAGATTCTGCAGCAGGAACTATCACAAAATCCCGTAACAGCGATTATCAGGCAATATTCGCTCTCAGAGGAAAGATATTAAACGTCCAAGGTAAGAACAGGACTGAGATATATAAAAACGAAGAGCTTTATAATATGATGATAGCTCTGGGAATCGAAGAGAGCATCGAGAATCTAAGATATGGAAAAGTAGTCATTGCAACCGATGCCGATGTAGACGGTTTCCACATCCGTATTCTTATCATGACTTACTTCTTTACATATTTTGAAGAGTTGATAGAACAGGGAAGGCTCTTTATTCTTGAGACTCCTCTTTTCAGAGTGAGAAACAAAAAAGAGAACTGTTACTGTTACTCTGAAGAAGAGAGAGACGAGGCTATCAAGAAAATAAAGGGAGCTGAAGTCACGAGGTTCAAAGGTCTTGGAGAGATAAGCCCAAATGAATTTAAAGCTTTCATAGGCGACGAAATAAGACTTGTCCCAGTCACCTATGACAGCCTTGCAGATATTAGACGTGAAATGGAGTTCTATATGGGAGATAACACTCCTGATAGAAGAGACTTCATAATGGAGAACTTGTTGGATGGCACGAGCTGAAAAACTATATAAAGATTATTTCCTTGAATATGCTTCATATGTAATCAGAGACAGAGCCATTCCTGATCTCTTGGATGGCTTCAAACCTGTGCAGAGAAGAATTCTCCATACAATGATCTCCATAGACGACGGCAGATTTAACAAGGTTGCCGGAGTCGTGGGTGAGTGTATGAAGTACCATCCGCATGGAGACTCTTCAATCTACGGAGCTTTGGTCAATATTGAGAATGACGGACTCTTTATTGAGGGCCAAGGTAACTATGGAAACATCCTTACTGGAGACAGTGCAGCTGCCGCACGATACATTGAGTGCCGTCTTAAGCCCTTTGCAAAGAAAGTATTGTACTCTCCTGAGATTACGGAATATGTAGATTCCTATGACGGAAGAAACAAGGAACCTGTGGTCTTTCAGGCAAAAGTGCCTGTAGTCGCCATTACAGGCACCAGCGGTATCGCTGTAGGTATGTCTACAAAGATTCTTCCTCATAATATCCTCGAGGTATTGGAATGCCAGAAAAAAGCTCTTAGAGGCGAAGAGTTTGAAATATACCCAGACTTCCCTACAGGAGGAACGGTAGATGTCTCTGAATATGATGACGGAAAGGGAAGAGTTACTGTAAGGGCAAAGTTCAACACTTCAGATTCTAAGAAGCTCATAATAGAAGAGCTGCCATATGAAGTCACATCATCGTCTCTCATAGAATCGATAAAGAAGGCAGATGCCGGCGGACAGTTAAAGATAGCATCAATCAATGACTACACAGCAGAAAAAGCAAATATCGAAATCTGTTGGCAGAGAAATGTTTACTCTGAAGATATGGTTGATCTCTTGTACGCAACAACAGACTGCCAGAAGAAGATCAGCGTAAATCCTCTTGTCATTGTAGATGGACTACCGAAGGTCGTTGGAATAAGCGAGCAGATAAAGTTCCATGCAGACCACCTTGTAGAAACTCTTAGAAAAGAGTTGAACATTGAGATGGGGCACCTGAGAGACAAGCTTAGGGCAAGGACTTTGGAACGTATCTTCATTGAGGAACGAATCTATAAGAGAATCGAGAGTAAGGAATCTGCAGAAGCTGTAGAAAAGGCTGTAATAACAGGATTTAAACCATTTATTTCTGAGATAGGAGATATTCTCCCTACCCACGATGACGTGGAAAGATTATTGAAGATTCCAATCAGAAGAATATCTCTCTTCGATATAGAAAAGAATAGGGAAGAGATCAGACAGATAGAAGCAGACATCAATCAATGTCAGCATCGCTTGGATAATATCATCGATTATGCTGTAGACTTCATCTCAGAGCTTGAAGGCATGTTTGATCCAGCTATATATGGAAGAAAGAGTGAAATAGGTCAGATAGAACATAAGAGTGCCAAAGAAGTTGCTGTAAGGAATATGGATGTAAGATATGATCCTGAGACAGGATATCTTGGCACCAACGTAAAGACTGGCGACAGTCTATTGAAGATCAGCACCTACGACAGAATCTTCTATATGAAGAATAATGGCGAGTATCGTGTCACCACCATTACAGATAAGATATTTGTTGGTAAAGAGGGTATATTCGACATCGATATTGGCGAGAAAGAAGTGGTGGCCAAAAAGATATTTACAATGATCTATCGGGATAAGGTGGGAGATAGAAAGCTATGGATGATCAAGCGTTTCCAAATTTCCGCCTTCTCTGTAGATAAGACTTATATTACGGTACCAGAAAAGGCTAAGATCAAGAAGATATGCCTCTATCCTTCTGCAATTATTCATGTGAAGTATAAGGAAGGAATGAAGTACAGGGTACTTGAAGAAGATTTCAGGTTTGCAGACTTCAAGATTCTCAAGTCATCCGCTGGACAGGGCAACCAGCTTACTACAAAGGAACTTGAAAAGCTTGTAATCAAGCAGACGAAAGACACCAAGACCAGCCTTGAAGCTGAACCGACTCTTTTTGACTGAGGAAAATATGTTGGAAAAGGACAGAATTCTTTATGAAGATAACCACCTTATTATAGTGAACAAAAAGGTAGGTGAATTAGTTCAAGGCGACGAAACTGGTGACAGGACTCTTGCCGACGATGTAAAGGAGTATCTTAAAGTCACTTACAATAAACCAGGAAATGTTTATCTAGGCATCCCTCATCGCTTGGATAGACCTACCAGTGGCATAGTAGTGTATGCAAAAACTGAGAAGGCTCTTATCAGGCTCAACGACATGTTCCGTGGGTCGGGTGTAAAGAAAGTATATTGGGCTATTGTAGATAAACGTCCTTTAAAAGATAGCTCCACTTTGATCCACTATATTGTGAGAAACAGCGAAACAAACAAAAGCATTGCATATTCGGTGGAGAAGAAAGGGAGTAAGCTAGCAAAGCTTGATTACACGCTCCTTGCTTCTTCAGATAACTATCACTTATTGGAGATCAATCTACATACAGGGCGCCATCACCAGATCAGGGCTCAGCTTGCTGCAATCGGTCTCCATATAAAGGGGGATTTGAAGTATGGTGCTCCGAGAAGCAATAAAGACGGAGGAATCTGTCTTCATGCCAGGTCTATTACCTTCATACATCCTGTAAAGAAGACTGAAATTAAGATAGTTGCTCCTCCTCCCAAGGACAACCTTTGGGCTGCCTTTATATCGAAAGTTGATGGGTAATATTCCTTAGAAAACGATGTAGTTATTTGATGTCTCAACCTATTTGTTGATTCTATGTGATTTGAATTCATTCTTCCTATATAGAGAAATCGAAAAAAAGAGATTCTTTTGGAAGAATCATATTCCCGTTTGTTGTGAGAAAAATTTATCTTCCCTTTTGCTATACTCCTCTACGCTGAGCCCAAGCCTATCAGCAGCAATCTTTCTATCCAGGAGTCCATCCCTTCTAAGTTTATAAATTGTATTAGCCTCACCTTTAACCTCGCCTTTAGCCTCGCTGTCTTTTATCAAGTCTTCAATCGCCTTGCACACGTTGTCATCTCCTCCATCCATATCTACGTTTGTAAGCTCCGAGACCAGCTTCAGAGT
>JALFCJ010000023.1 GCA_022771185.1 Spirochaetales bacterium
TCTTTTCGATACATTAAGAGGCCTGATCAACGACGGCATGCCTACTCTCGCTACCTGCGCAGGCCTTATTCTTCTTGCTTCTTGTTTGTCGAATGATGAGAATACTTATCTATCCACACTTCCTGTGACTGTCAGAAGAAATGCTTTTGGCAGACAACTTGGATCCTATGAAGAAAGAGGTAGAGTACTAGGCTTTGATGACTTTCCAATGGTGTTTATTAGAGCACCATACATTGAAAGCGTGGATCAAGACGTAAAGACAATAGCTATCTCTAAAGAACATATCGTAGGCGTTGAGTATAAATCACAGATAGCTCTCGCATTTCATCCTGAGCTGACAAATGACTTAAGACTACATGAGTATTTTATATCTATCTAGAGCGTTTGGAGTCCTCTACGGAGTGACTCCTTTCTCTTTATATTCAATAGACAAATAACATTCTTTTAAATATACTCTCTATGTTTACGGATAGTAGCGCAGAGGCTAGCGCACTTGGTTCGGGACCAAGGGGTCGGCGGTTCAAATCCGCCCTGTCCGAAAGAAGTAAAACTACTATTATTTTCCAAGAATAATGGAAACGAAACGCAAAAACTCCCTGATCTCTTTAAGAAATTGGGGAGTTTCTAATTCATTTATAAAAGTTCAATAGCCTGCGGGCGACGTCAATCAATGACGCTTACCTTGTTAAAGGCACCTTGGCAGGACTTACTGTTGATGTATGAATATGTAACATCATGCCACTAAGTTGTCAATGTTTAAGTCAAGGGAAAATCAAAGTCTTTTCTCAATAATAACTTTATTGCATAACGTTTTTTATCTATTCTTTAAAAAGCCTTTATTACGTTTATTTTAACTGGCATCGATTGCTTCCTTCATGGAATCACAAAGAGGCAGGAGCTGATCCAGCTTCTCCACTATTCGCTTCTGTTCTGAAAGAGGGGGAAGAGGTAGTATTAAATTTGATAAAGAATTAATCTTTACACCCCCTATTATTCCGTTCATTTGAGCCTTAAAGCTTTCAATAAAACATGGAGTTTGTAACCAATAATATATCAGTTTAGGTTCACTTAAATATGGATAAAACATACATAGTTTATTACCAAAACAAACCGTCTCAGAAAGAAATCCAATTTTCTTACCTGCACTTCCACCTTCGATACAAAGCAAACTTGCACCTGCTGGAGCTTTCTTAAATTTTTTTTCGTTATATGGAATATACACTCCATTTGAGTATTCTATTTCGTGGCTATTAGAAATATCCTTTGTCCCAATATAACAATATCCATCTTTGTTTTGTTTTAAATATTTTTCTCTTTTTACTGCTTCTGGGATACTGTTTCCTGTATAAAGATTACAAATTATGGCAATTTTCACCCATTTCCAGTTGTCCGGAATATCAAACGGAACCTCATCTGGATCTATGGGTTCAAGAGCCTTCTCATTCTTGATCTTCCCTTCCTTGATGAGTCTCTTCTTTTCAGCCAGAATCTCAGCATATAGAGTTTCAGCATCTCCATCCGATGCAAGCTGTTCCGTGAGCTTTCCCTGTATCGCCGCCTGCAGGAGGGATGACTTCATGTCACCGGGGAAAGAATTGTAGAGGTTGGTCAAAGACTTCTCCGTATTCTCCAGCTCATCAATCTTTGCCATGAGTTCGTCTACTTTGGCTACAATGCGGTGTTGTTCTGCAAGAGGGGGAAGTGGCAAACAAAATGATTTTAGTACGTCAAAAGGTGGAATGTTTTTTATTGCTGTTCCAGAACTATTAAGCTTTGCTTGCTTCTTTAAAATATAATCAAAGTATATTAACCAAAAATCCATAATATGTTTATTGAATAATCTAACCCTCATTAAAGCCTGATTGATTATTCCTTTAGGTGCCTCTTTAGGAAGTAAATAAGCTTCACCGATTGTTCCTGCACAACTTACAATAATATCTCCCGGTAAAACTTCAAAACTTTTCATTTCCTTAAATTTACAAAAAGAAATAAAGTAATCACCAATCGAATAATCTTTCTTTATAGCATTTTTTTGTTCATAAACTTTTATAGAATCAGCACTTTTGGGCACAAACATTGATTTGGTTAAGCTACTACCAAAAGGACCTTTTCGATATTCACCTAGATCCCCAAGTCTTACCCATTTCCAATTTTTGGGAATATCAAATGGAACCTCATCAAAATCGATAGGCTCAAGAGGTTTCTCCTTCTTGATTTTCTTCTTTGCAATGAGCTTCTGTTTTTCCTGCTGTATTTCAGCATAGAGGGTTTCAGCATCGCCATCCGATGCAAGCTGTTCAGTGAGTTTTCCCTGTATTGCCGCCTGTAACACGGCCTTCCTCAGATCATCACAAATACCGATCAAAGTACACCTCCCAAAAGCTTCTGTATTTCAGCAAGCTGATGGTCAAGCTTTTCGTTAAGCGCCGTCCTGTGTTCAATGAAGTTCCTCATCGTATCTTCCGGCGACAATATTTCCTTCACTGCCGTCGGATATCCACAAAGGTCTATGTCGTAGCCCCTGACGATAATCTCATCAATCGTATACTTCTTCGACTTGAATGTATCTGTTTCGGTGTCCTTGATCTCTTTCCTGTCATCCCACCAGGCATCGACGGGAGCGAAATGTTCCCTCTGCATCGGCTTGGTCTTGGAGAAATGCTTGTACCCTTCCGGCATATCAAGACGGTAGAACCAAACGGCATCGGTCGGTCCGGTCTTGTCGAAGAACAGGAGATTTGTTGCAATTGGTGTATATGGAGCAAAGCATGAAGGAGGCAGTCTAATGATTGTGTGAAGGTTACACTCCTTCATGAGGTACTTCTTGATCGACACCTTTGCATTGTCGGTTCCGAAGAGGAAGCCGTCTGGCAGTACGATGACGGCACGACCGTTCTTCTTCAGTCTCTTTACGGTGAGTGCCACGAAAAGGTCTGCCGTCTCAGAACTTCTCAGGTCGGCAGGGAATGCCTTGAGGTCAGAATCAAGTGCAACACCGCCGTAAGGAGGGTTCAAGGCTGCATATTCCACAAGGTCGTCTTCATTGTAATTTGAGAATGTCTTCTGGTCCAGGGAATCGCCATATGTGATATTCGGAAGTTCGATGTCGTGGAGAAGAAGGTTTGTGACGCAGAGCCTGTATGGCATAGGCTTGAATTCACCGCCACGGACCGCGTGCTGGAGCATCTTCTGCTTGCTTGGATCATTTCCGATCTGTGCCCTCATATACTGGAGTGCATCTACAAGGAACCCTCCGGTACCGCAGGCCCAGTCCGCCAGAGTGCCACCGATCTGCGGGTTGACCTTCTCAATGCCGAAGCGTGTTATTGCACGGCCTGTATAGAATTCACCCATCGTACCTGCCGACTGAAGTCCTTTCAGAAGTCCTTCATACATGTCGTTGAATTCGTGGGTTTCATTGGAATCCGAAAAGTCGACTTCGTTGAAGAGGTTGATTACATCCCTGAGAAGGTATCCGTTCTTCATGTAGTTGACGGAGTTGGTCATGATGGACTTTACAAGCATGCTGCGTTCATCGGTTGAATCGAACGGGATGACCATCTTTTCATCTTTATCCTTGATTTCCTCTCCGCTGAGCACAGGAATGAGAGTGTTGTTTACGAAGTCAAGCAGATCGTTTCCCGTGAGCTGCTCCTTGGGTGATGCACCCACGGCCCAGTCACGCCATCTGTATCCTTTAGGAATTACAGGTTCGTAGTTGTCTTCAAGCTCTGCAGTCTCTTCCTTGTAGTCGAATATCTTGAGAAATATGAGCCACACGATCTGTGCAAGCCTCTGTGCGTCACCATCGACGCCGCTGTCTTTCCTCATTATGTCCTGTAGTCTCTTGATAAGTGTTGCAAGACTCATCTAACGGTAATCCCCCATCATTCATATAGTTTGTTTTCCAGCATATACAAAAACTGGAAGTATTTTTCCTTTGAGCCGAAGAAATCCTTGATGATCTTCAGAGGCGTATACCCCATTTCTGCGAAGACAGGCATTGAAAACACCGTCTTTATATCCCTCAGATACTGGAAACTGGTCTCTTCATAGACATCCAGCAGTGTTTTTACCACCAGTTTCTTCCCTTCGTCCATTCCTTCCATTATTATAGCAACGGCCGTACTCTGGGTGCGCTGGTGCTTTGACAACGGCGGTACAATACCGTAGCCAATGCATGAAATGATGTCAAAGTTATCTACAGCATATCCATACTGAAGCCTGAACCTCTTCCCCCATTCATCGTCCAGAAGGAGTTCGGATGCGAAACAAGCCTTGTCCTTTGTGATGATCCAAGCCTTCTTGAAATCCTCAAATTCAGGATACTGGCTGAGGATGTTGTTCCTTACACATGAGTCAAGGTTCTCCTTCACCAGCTTTCCGTTCTTGTCAAGGTAAGACACCTTTTCGTCAATTATAGATACGTCGACTCCATTCACCCTTATCTTTTTGTTTTTGTCCGGCACGGTGACGACTTCCGTCGGCGGATTGCTGGGACCTGTCGGTATTTTTGGAAAATCTCCACCCTCCGTCACATCCGTTACTGTGACGGGGTCACCGTCGAAGGAAGGATCCTGGAACTTCAGATAGTTTTTTCGGAAGTCCAGTATGGTGAAGTACATCTTGGACTTTTCCTCACCATCAACCTCATATTCCTTCTTGATCCTGGTTCCACGGCCTATGATCTGCTTGAATTCAGTCATACTGCCTACGCTTCTGTCAAGAACGATGTTCTCACAGGTCTCCGCATCCACACCTGTAGACATAAGTCGGCTTGTGACCGCTATGACCGGATACTTGGATGAAGGATCTACGAAGTTGTCCAACTGCCTCTTTCCGATTTCATTGTCTCCGGTTATCTGCATGATGTATCGCGGATCCTCCGCTACAAGGTCTGCATTCTCATTTTCAAGAAGCCTGACCATCTCCTCAGCATGGGATATGTCTTCACAGAATACGATGGTCTTTCCATATCTGTCGGTAGTCTTCATATAGTCGCTGATACGCTTGGCGACAAGCCTGCGTCGGTCCACCACGACTATCCTCTTATCGAATTCATTCTGGTGGTATATCCTGTCCTCAACAGGATTTCCGTCAGTATCCTTCATACCAGGTTCGGGTTTGTATCCATATTTGTCTATGTCAAGTTCAACCGAAATGACCTTGTAAGGGGCAAGGAATCCGTCATCGATGCCTTGCTTTAGGGAGTAGGTATAGATTGGGTTTCCGAAATATGCCGCATTGGTTTCGGACTCAGCATCCTTACGTCTCTCAACAGCCTTGTTGAGGGCATTGTAGGCACGTTCCTTCTCAAGTACATCGCCTGAAAGGATGGCGTTCTCAAGACGCATCCTGGCCTCTTCCTCATCCTTCAGGGCCTCTACGACACCTTCTTCTCTAGGAGTGGCTGTAAGTCCGATCTGTACTGCGGAGCTGAAGTATTCCAGAATCTCATGCCAGTTGGAATCCGGAGTTGCGGAGCTCCTGTGGCATTCGTCGACGACTATAAGATCGAAGAAGTCTGAAGGGAACATCTTGTAATAGTCGGTGTCATATGACTTCAACTGTTGGTAGAGGGCCAGATAGATGTCCTTGGACGTCTTGATATGGGCGTTGTCAATCTTCTCCATCGCTTCCATGAAGGGCTTGAAGTCCTTCCTCATGGTCTGGTCGACAAGGATGTTCCTGTCTGCAAGGAAGAGGACCTTCTTTTTCAGTCCGGTCTTCCAAAGTCTCCAGATGATCTGGAATGCGGTGAATGTCTTTCCGGTACCTGTAGCCATTACAAGCAGGAGACGGTCTTCACCCTTGACGATTTTTTCAACGACACGGTTTATGGCTATCCTCTGGTAATATCGTGGTTTTTTGCCGTTGGCGGAATAGTAGTATGGGTAGGTGATGACGTTCTCTTCCACTGTGGATATGTTCTTTTCAGCCTTGTATCGCATCCACAGCTCTTCCGGCCCCGGAAGCTGATCAAGCTTCATCGTCCTGTTGAGGCCTGTGACCATATCCTTTTCGATCAGGTCTATTCCATTCGTCGAATATGCAAAGGGGGCGTCAAGGACACTGGCATAATCCACAGCCTGCTGGTATCCCGCGTCAGCGGATACGTCCTGACCTTTTGCCTCAACGACCGCCAGAATAATGTTGTCACGATAAAGCAGGAGATAGTCGGCCTTCTTCTTTTTCCCTCTGTGTGGCACGTTGTATTCATCGATAGAGATCCGTCCGTCTGTGAAGATGTACTCCATGATGATCTTCTTGGAATCGGTCCATTTCTTTTGTATTGCAGGTGTTATTATATGGAGCTTCGTAGTCTCTTCGTTCTTCTGTTGTTCCGCTATTTCTTCTGGGGTAAGGACTGCCATGTATTCTCCTCAACTGTATGAAATTATATTCCTACAGTAATCGTTTCTTCAACAATATTAAACATCAATTCCAATGTGCCGGTTATGATATCATGTCTTTATATATAATAGAACGTTTTATCAGGATAACCTAAACACTCCATTTTATTTTGATGATGAAGAAATATCCTAAATATAGAAAAATACTACGATACTGATATCAACACATCAAACATCGCTCTATGTCAAAATATTTTCTCCAAAAGGGTGAAGGAACAGACAGTAATAAAAATCACTTATTTCTCTTCATTAGAAATGAACCTCTTTCTTATACTTCTATAGTCAACCCTTTCTTGTATTTTCCAGTTTTAATCCAATTGAGGTGTCAGCCTATCAGAGGGTAAACGAGTATTTAGATCCTAAAGCAATCTGAAGGTTGGATCTATTTACACCTTCTTGGTTTCTATAGTTCCATTTATAGGAGAAAGATGCTCCAAGATATAAGTCTAAAGATGAAAGAAAATGAAGTTTCAGCTCAGAAGAGAGCGATAATGTATGCTCAACAATCCCTGTCGGTGACATAGCATTTATTGTTTCTGCCGTTCTCATATCTTCAAAGGTATAATTGATAAATGCTGATCCTCTCCCCTTCTCCCCATGAGCCATATATTGAATCCTGGAATTAAGTTCAATATTTCTCAGATTATCATAATAGAAACCTATAGCTCCTACTATTGAGTCCGGGCCATAGATGTAGCCAGACCACGCAATATCGTTGACTAGGTTTTCTGTATTTGAGTAATAGCCGACAAGCCAATCCTGAGACCAAGCATATTTACTAGTCTTTGTGTTGGTAATAGAACCATCAGCATTGTAGTACTTGGCATTTAGATACATTGCAGGACTTGTATATACACCTTCAAGGAAGATTGTCGTCCTTCCTGATAGAATAATATCGGAGTACGAAATATTCATGAGCGTAGCCCAACCGTTTGGATCTACATCATCTGTATGCCCTTCTATTTCATCTTTTCCTTGGAACTGATCTAAGCACCCTTCAAGATAGATATTCCATTTCTCATTGGGAGAAAAAGAAATATTTAAGGCCATCATATTGTTCCCTTCTAATATCTTATACTCTTTCATATTGTAATACTGGTGAAGAAAAGCAAATGGATTAAGAAGTCTTATATCAAATGGAGAATCCGTATCTATCATGTTTGGAAATGAGATACCCACTTTCATCTTCCCGAACAAAGAAATCTCCCATAATGGAGTAAATCTAATCTGATGATAGCCTGAAAATCTAGAAGAAATAAGTCCAAAAGGTGATTCTGTATCCCTTACTTTTCCATGAGAAGAGTCAAAATGTGTAAGATTAAGAAAGATTCCCATACTATCTGAGAAAAAGCCAGCTTTCAGAAACTCTTGGAAGTTTAGGTTGTCACCAAGAATTGTACTTCCTGTGAAACCTTCACCTAATGATACTCCAGCTCTTCCAATGATCAATGATAGATTATCAGTTCCAACGCTTACGCCTGCCCGTCTTGGCTCCTCCTCCGAACTGGAAGAAAAAGAGAAGTTATAGAAGAAACCTTGATCAAAGATATCATTCCTTAGATAGTCTATGCCTTTCCCCATTCTGAAGATGCCATATGCATAGTCGTGAATGCCGAATTCCAACTTAAAGCCAAAGAGAGGATCTCTATCCTTCATCTTACGTATTTCCCATTCTCTGTC
>JALFCJ010000050.1 GCA_022771185.1 Spirochaetales bacterium
TTTTTACTGCAATAATATATAACGTTTGAAAAAGAAAGACGAAGATTTTCGTTTATTGTAATATACTCATAATGCTAATTAGATAAATTAAATCAGCGGTAAAGCATATAAAATATGTGTTTACCGCTGAATAAATAAAGCATTCTAAAGGAAAGGAAAACTTCTCCTCTATGTACAAATGTCTTATGCTTTAGTAATTATCATTGTATCTGTAGACATCTGGCCACCGGCAAGAGATCCACAAACAAGAACGACTAAGTCATCTTTTTCAGCAATCTTGGACTTCTCTGCAATCTCCAAAGCCTGCTGTTTCATTACATCAAGGTCGTTGGTAAGCTGAGCATAGTAAGGGTAGATGCCATATCCAAGCTTTAGCTGTCTTGTTGCCTTTTCGTCTGTGCATGATGCAATGATAGGAACACTTGGTCTGTAATAGGATGCCGTGAGGGCAGTAAAGCCTGTGACTGTAGCCACTACTATTGCTTTTGCCTTCAAGAAGAAAGAAGCTTCAACAGATGCACTGACAATAGTATTTACAACATCTTCTTCAAGCTTAAGATTATTCTTAAGGTATCTATCCTGGTAGTTGATCTGGTTCTCTGTGTATTCAGCGATTCTACTCATAGCCTTGACTGCTTCTATAGGGTACTTGCCTGCAGCTGTCTCTCCTGAAAGCATAGTTGCTGTGGTTCCGTCATAGATAGCGTTGGCCACATCTGAGACTTCAGCTCTTGTAGGACGCGGATGCTCTGTCATAGATTCAAGCATCTGAGTGGCTGTTATTACTATTCTTCCTCTCTTGTAGCAGGCTTTAATGATGTTCTTCTGGATAGCTGGAAGCTGGTCAAATGGAACTTCAACACCCATGTCACCACGTGCAATCATGACGCCATCTGCATAATCAAGGATAGAATCCAAGTTTTCGATACCGGAACCATTCTCAATCTTTGCGATTATCTTGACCTTCTTCCCGCCATTGACGTTAAGTAGCTTCCTGAGCTTCTTTACGTCATCCTGGTTTCTGACAAATGATGCGGCAATGAAGTCCACATCTTCCTCTATTCCAAAGAGAATATCGCTTCTATCTCTATCGCTGATAAAAGGCTGGTCTACGTCTATCCCAGGAACATTGATGGATTTTCTTGATGAGACCTTTCCTGAGTTTTCAACTCTTGTGATAATATCGCCATTCTTTACTTCAGTCACAACAAGAGAAACAAGTCCGTCATCAATAAGGATTTTATCTCCCTTTGACACATCCTCTCCTAGATATGGATAGCTGATTCCTACTCCGTTTATATCTCCAGGAACAGAGTAGTCGCTATAAAGAGTAAAACTCTGTCCTTCTGCTAGGATTACACTCTTTTCTGGGAACTCTCCGACTCTGATTTCAGGACCTTTAGTATCTAGAATCAATGCAACAGGAGCATTCATCTCTTTTGATACTTTCTTGACTAGATCTATTCTCTTTTTGTGTTCTTCATGGCTTCCATGAGAGAAGTTAAATCTTGCTCCATCCATTCCAGCAAGAATCAACTCTCTTATCTTTTCTTCCGACTCGACTGCGGGGCCTATTGTACAGATAATCTTTGTTTTTCTCATGCCCCAATGATAAACGATTTTCCCCTAGTAAGTACAATATTAATCTAATACGCAAAAGCTTAAATCAAAGAAGATGACTGAAAGATACTAAAGGTTATTGGGCCAAGGTCTAATGGAAGTAAAGAGCATTGTCATATTATCTTTATCATTCTCTCCGTGGTAGTGACCAAACCACCAATGTTTGTATTCTAGTTTATCCTCAATTTCATCTAGCCACTGCTCCATAGATTTATCGACATCAGATTGTATTACACCATCGAGAAACAACTCCCCCTTCTCATACTTCAAGGGCGCCGTGTGTGATAACACACAGTCGATTTTCCAGTCTCTTTCCTTTAGTTTCTTTGTTATTCTTCTTTTCTCATGAGCAGAAAGCTGCTCGTCTTCCCACCAAGTCTTTCCCCAGACTGGCTCATAGAGGATTCCGGTTTCTTTATCGATAGAGTAGGCTCCACCGATGGCAATAGTGTCCAGCCCTCCGATATCATATATCTCGCCATCAATTGCAAAAAGCAGAGAAGGGAAGTCATCTTCAACTAATACTTCTCCCCCCATGCCATTTTTTTCTTTTTGTAACTCTCTATGTTCTCTGCTCTTTCTTCGAGGTTTCCTCTAATAAATAGGAAATTGAGAGGCAATCTCGATACCTCGTATTTCATTACTTTATCACTTTTTTCTCCAGAGAAGTTTAGGGCAGCGTCCCCAAGAACTATCATCAGATCATCTTTTGTTGTCCCATTATATCTACAGAAAGAGTCGAAACGACTAAAGTCTCTATGAGTATCACCAGTAATCCAGATCATTATTGCTCCTAGATAAATGATACGCTAAAAAAGTTTTTTATAATTTACCGATTTGTAATTAAAAGTAGAGATATTATTCAGCAATAATGTCTGTATACTTTTCCCTATATTTCTCAAATATGTGGCGTACATAAGAGCACTCAGGAACTATTCTCTTTCCTTCTTCTCTTGCTCTATTTATAATAGACTCCACTAGAGAGAGTGCTATACCTCGTCCTCCATAGTCTTTATCCACATCTGTGTGGTAAATGACCCACTTATCACCATCTATTCTATATTGGCACCTACCAATAAGCTTTTCTCCATCATAAGCGTTTGACTCTAGGTTCTCGTTTCTTATTTCAATCATCGTCCATCTCCGTAGTGAATATAACACAATATAATATGCCTTAGTTTATTCTCTTTCTAAAAAGTATTAGAAGGAAAAAAATAAGCATGATTTGAGTGACGTTATTTTCTTAGAGGAAAAAGGTGCAAAATAATACTTTTATAAATATATATATTGTAAATAAATAACTGTATCGATTGTTTATAATTTGCCAAAATTGTTATAATTAAAGTAATTTTGGCATATTATAAGAGTGTTCAAGTTTATAAGAGAAATCGAGAATCAAATTTTCAGAGAGATGTTGAATTAAAGAGATATCTCTAAATCGATACATTCATCTTTCTGTATTTAAGAGGTGTGATCACATAGTGTTTCTTAAATAGATTCTGAAAGTGACTTTGGCTGGAGAAGCATAGGTAGTTACTAATTTCAGTTAGAGACTTATCAGTATATTTTAGTAGTGACTTTGCTTCATGAAGACGGCACTCTATTACATATTCGTCAATAGTTATTCCTATATCGGATTGAAAACTTTGAAAGATATATGCTCTACTCATCCCAAATACTTATACAATCTCATCGATGGAGATTGGATCATTAATATGATTAGAAATGTATTATATACATGAATAGACTGCCTTCGATACTTCCTTAGGAACAAAACATAGTATTATAGAGTATAGGTAGAGAAATGTAAGAAATATTTTTCTTTGTTTGATTTGTTTTATAATTATTTGGTGTTATTTTATATCTGGAGGAGTCTTATGGGACGACAAGAAAACTTAGAAATATTTGAAGATACAGCGCGTCTATATAATACAAACGAATACTTAAGAAAGAGTATAGAAAGTTCTACTACGGAAGAAGAGTTCTATTCTGGCGAGAAGAGTATTGTAAGAGGAGAAAATCGCATCTATGAAAAAGACGCAAGAATTATTGTAAGCCAGAAACGCACAATGGAGGCTGCTTCCTTCTATGCTTATGAGAAAAAGAAAGTATGTATCCTTAATTTTGCTTCTGCAACTAACCCGGGGGGAGGAGTGACCAAAGGTTCTTCTGCCCAGGAAGAAGCAATATGCAGAGTGTCTACGCTTTTTCCCTGTCTTAATGAACGAAAAATGATGAAGTACTTCTATTATCCACATAGAGATGCCCGTGATCCATTACATAACGATGACGCTATCTATACTCCGAATGTAGTAGTATTCAAATCTGATACTTCTTATCCAAGGCTTCTAGCTGAAGACAAGTGGTATAAAGTGAATGTAATTACTTCAGCCGCTCCTAATCTAAGGCAGAATCCAAGTAACAGTATGAACGGTGGAGATGGATACAAAAGAGCCGAAATAACAAAAGAGAACCTTCTCGTTCTATTGGAGAAGAGAATCCATAGAATACTGGAGATCGCAGAGAAGAAAGGCAACGATGTCGTTATCTTGGGGGCCTTTGGCTGCGGGGCATTTTCTAATCCTCCTGATGTTGTGGCGAAGGCAATGAAGAATGAAGTTGAGAAGTTTAGAAAAAGCTTTGAGACAATAGAGTTTGCCGTCTACTGTCCTCCATACGATGACACAAACTACCGTGTGTTCAAAAGAGTACTGGAGACAATATAAATCATTTTCATATTGGTAATGGGCTCTAATTCCTTCCATCATTTTGAGGGAAGGAATTCAGAATAAAAAGTGCAACCTACAAAATGACCACTGTTTCAGATAATGGTTTTTTATCGTAATGTTGTGAAGAAGGTTTTGAGTCCGGAGCAGGATATCCCATAACAAGAATGCTGATTATCTCTTCGTTCTCAGGAATACTGAATTCACTTCTTACTGCGTCCGGGATAAAATGCATAATCCAAGTTGAGCCTATGCCAATATCATGGGCTGAAAGCATCATATGTGTTGTCACAATTGAACCATCTACATAGGAACTTGATTGGTCATCGTACTCTCTTACCCAGCACTTTGTTTTATCTACGGTAATAACAAAAGCAAGTGTTTCTCCAAAGTGGGAAGTCTTGCACTTTTGGAGCTTTTCTAATGCTTCAGGACTCTGAAGAGCATATATCTTCTGTGGTTGTTTATTACATGCTGTAGGTGAAACCTGTGCTGAACGAAGGATAATGTTTGTCTTTTCTTCTTCTACTTGTCTATCAGAAAACTTCCTTACAGAATACCTATTTTCGCATAGCTCAACAAAATCCATATTCATCTCCCTTTATCAATACTATTTATGAGTTAAATTTTTAACTACTAATCCCAAAACGATAAATACTAGGCTTCCCATCACTCCCCAGAATACAGGAAGAATATCAACATTAGGTAGGAGTAGCTTTCCCATTATCGTACATATGGGAGCTGCTATTATAGACGCTAGAATATAGGCCCCTATGGAAGGAGTTTTCAATTTGGCAGCAATAAACAGGGGATTATATATAAACGTCATCCCTGTATTAAACGCTGCTGTAGTTCATAATTGGGTGGCTAGATTGCTGTATGGAGAAAGCGAAGACCGTTACTTTAAGCTTCATGAGCTATTATCCACAGACGAAGGAAACAACAGAGATTTGATTTGCATGCCATACTTGGTAGGAGAGAGGTTTCCTGTTGCTTATGATAAGGTAAGAGGAGTTTTTATCGGAGCAGATCTTTCCACAACTAAGGTAGATTTTGCAAGGAGTGCATTGGAAGGAGTAGCTTTTTCTCTTAGACAAGGCTTGGAAAAGCAAGGAATAATGGCCACTAGTGTTTCTCTTATAGGTGGTGGCGCTGCAGAGTCGGTTTGGAATCAGATAATAGCAAATGTATTTAATGCTCCGACAAAAGTATTCGGCGACTCTGATGTCCTTCCTTCAATTATGCTTTCATCTGTTGTTCTATATGGAAAAGGAATAATCAATAGCTACGATGAGTTTATTACAAGCGTATTGGATAAGCAGGAATGCAAAATCTATTATCCCGACAAAAAAGAGAGCGAAAGATACGATATAGTGTTTGAAAGATTTAAGAAAATATATCCTTCAGTGAGAGATTGTTTCTGATGGGAAAAGGGGGCCTAAAATGAAGCCCCCTTTACATTTAGTTGGTCCACTCTTATACAAAGAGAGAAACAACAAAGAGAATAAGGATTATTGTGATACCCATTGCAGCTGTCATACCTGTCTGAGCCTTATATGCTTCCTCTGTCTTCATGTCAGAGAACTGAGAAACAACCCAGAAGTAAGAGTCGTTTGCATGGGATGCAACCATTGATCCTGCTCCGATAGCCATAACAACAAGTACTCTTCCAAGTGGAGAAGCAAAGCCCATTGTCTCCATAAGTGGAACCATAATGGATGCTGTAGTGATCATTGCTACAGTGCTTGCTCCCATACTGAGCTTGAAGATACATGCGATGATGAATGGAACGAAGATACCTAAGCCTGTTGTTGAAAGACCCTGGATAGAAGCTTGTATTGGGAGAGCCTTGAGGATCTGTCCGAAAGCACCACCTGCACCTGTGATGGCAAGAATAGCTGCACTATCTGTAATACCTGCTGATACCCAAGAGAGAGTATTCTTCTTTTCCTGCTTTGGAATCATACCGATTGCAAGGAATACACCGATAAGGAGAGCGACTACCGGCTTACCGAGGAATGTAAAGATATTTGCAACAGCGCCTGTTGCACCGAGAATTGAAACTACAGAAGCGATACCGATGAGGATGATAGGAAGAAGGATTGGAGCAAAGCTCTGGAGAGTTCCTGGAAGCTTACCATACTTCTTCTGAAGTTCTTCGAGAGTATATTCGCTGTTAGCTTCAATATGAATTGTAGAAGATACTTTCTTAGCCCAAATAATAGCTACGATGACTGCTGGAATAGAAACCAATAGTCCAACAAGGATAGTAAGCCCAAGATCTGCTCCAAGTGTTCCTGCCATAGCGATAGGACCTGGTGTAGGTGGAACCAAGCAGTGTGTTGCGTAGAGACCGCCGGAAAGGGCAGTAGCCATAACTGCAAGAGATGTATTTGACTGCTGGGCAAGAGCTCTTGAGATTGGAGAGAGGACTACGAAGCCAGAGTCACAGAATACAGGGATACCTGTGATGTAACCCATGGCACCCATGGCGACGACACTGTTTTTCTTGCCGACTACCTTCAAGATTGCGTTTGCCATTGTGAGGGCAGCACCAGTTTTCTCAAGGATTGTACCGATGATAGTACCACAGAGAATTACGATACCGATGCTGGTCATGATGGAACCGAAACCTGAGTTGACTTTGTTGATTACCTCAGAAAGAGTCAATCCTGTCTCTGGGAAAAGCCAGCCTCCTACGACACCGCAAAGAATTGCGATGACTGTCATGACGATGAATGGATGCATCTTCAGCTTGGAGATTGCAAGTATCATCAGTACGACAGATACGATGATGAGAGCGAATAACAAAAATGTCGACATGTTCTCCTCCTATTTTCTTAGGGATTCCAACCCTTCTTTTTTCAAGTATTCTTCCAATATTAAGGAAATCATCATTTCCTTTTCAAAATCATTACAGTCTTCTATTTCCAATACTTCAAAGAGTTTACACATTCTGTACCAAAGAGTGTTTTTATGGACGAATATTTCTTTTGAAGCTTTCACTACACTATGGTCAAGACGATAATATGCTTCTGCAGTTCTCATCACTTCCCTTAGTTCATCTTTCTTAAACTCTTTCTCCAGCCTATCCATTTTGTCAGTTAGATATTCGTTGTCTTGAGAGGCGATTTGGTGTAAGTAATACTTGGATCGATCCGAAAAATATGACATGGAAGATAGATTCTTATTCAGAATCCTATCTAAAACACTTGCTTTATTATAAGAAAGAGGAATCTTTTCCAGTGTAGGAGCGTTGTCACCGATAGATACTTTACAAATAGACAATACCTTGCTTGTCTTTATATCTTCTTCTAAAGATTTTTTGTGTCCATTATTCCTAAAGAGTACTAATCTTCCTCCCATAAAGCCATAAATGTCATCGGCATAAATGATCCCGTCATCTTTCAGAATAGATAAAATCTGATTTTCCCATTCGGCTCTATTTTCTATCTGATTAGGTGAAAAAATGCCACACTCCATGGGAAAGTGAAGATTAATTCCAATCTTCTCCAATAAGAGCCTTATGCCATCGTCCCCTGATGGCATAATCATCTCTTTCAGGAGTCTTTGCTTCATCTCTTTGTCTCTCAGCCTTGGAATTGCCAAAGCCTCCAGCTGATAATACTTTTCTACATATAGCTCTACAAAAGAGGCTATGGTCTTTACATCTTCAGGATTTCCAAATATTCCTATAACGCCTATTATCGTGCCATTGACAACAAGAGGAACATTACACCCTTTCTTTGCACCAGGATAGTTTTTCACTGTTTCATCTGTGATGTTCACTATTTCTCCTGTGGCTGCAGCTATTTCGGCTCCTTTATGAAATGTTCCGATTCTTTCTTTTTCTGTGCTGGATACAATGGTACCCGAAGTATCCATAATATTAATGGTCCTTTCAGGAAGGAATCGTGAAACCATCTCAATTATTTCATCGGAAAAAGATTCAAGCAGCATCATGACACCTCAGATAAAAATACAATCCCCTACAGCAAGATGACACACGTTAAGCCCATTGGATGAACATACAGTTTCAGCCATATCTCCTGAGCAATGGCAGAATCCACCTGTTTCGATACCCATTTCATGAAGGGCTTTCATCGTATCTTCCATTCTCTTGTAATCGGCTTCATTTAGGTGAATCCCTCCATATACCGATGAAACTGGCTTTCCAAATGCTTTTCTTACTTCTCTGACCATGTTTGTTATTCCAGGATGAGAGCATCCGCAAATCATTACGACGTTTCTCTCTCTTTCGATTACAAGGCATATTTCATCTGAGAAATCATCGCTGACAAAGCCAGATTCTGTCTTTTTGACAAATCGTGCAGGTATATGCTCAAAATCAGAGAGTCTCTCAAAACCTCCGAAGGCATAGATGTCATCAAATAGTCTTACTTTTCCTGATACTTCATGGATAATCTTTCCTTGTCCTTTGACAAAATCCAAATCAAAACCGCATGATAAATCAGTATACTTTATGCCGTCGAATGCATATTTTTTTTCAAAGAAACCTTTTCCTATATATAGCTCTTTTGATCCAAGTCCCGCTTCTGTGATGTCTCTGTATCCTGCACTGTGATCATAATGGCTATGGCTGAGAACGACTGAATCTAATTCAGACAGGTCTATTCCTAATTTGTGAGCATTATAAAGAGTATGCTCTCCGCTTCCGCAGTCAAATAGAATCCTCCTTGTTCCTTTTTCGATAAAGAAAGATAATCCGTGTTCATTTATCAAGGCTTTATTTTCTGAAGCCTTATTTTCCATTATCGCAGTAACCTGAATCATTGTTTCGCCTTCTTATATTATTTTAGCCTCGAGACAAGCAACGACCAACAAAAAAGAATTGTGTGAAGTTACAAATATCGTCAGTTTGATTTGTAGTTAAGCCTAAAAGAGAAGGTGAGAACAGTAAATAAGACATAAAATCTCTTTATTTTGATATCATTGTAATAGGAGAAAATATGAGAAGTCCTTACAAAAAATCAAAGGCGGCATATGTCTGTGTATGGTGTCTTGTCTTATTGTTGATCGTTTTTATTTGGCTTAGAAATGGAAACTCTTTGTTTCCCTCTGTTATTTCCACTCTTATTGCCATTCTCTTAGGTTTCTTTACTTCCCGTTTGTTGGAGAACATCATTTCAAATACAGAGACGACGAAGAGACTAGGTTACTTACATATGGAAATGGATCCAAAAAAGTTTATCTCCTCCTATAAAGATGTCCCGGAAAATACGAATGGAGATAAGGAGAAGAAGATAAGCTACGCATATCTCTCCTCCGGTTATGAAGAGGCAGGCGATTTCGATAGAGCTCTGGAAGTTTTGGAGAAGGGAAACATCAAAGGCTCAGATAGCCTCGATACTCTTTATCTTTCTCAAAAGTGCAGATGCCTTATTGAAAAGGGAGATCTACAAAAAGCCGATGAAGTCTTAGATGAGCTGGAGAAGAGAATCGATTCCGTCTCAGATAACCAAAGCCTCAAAGACAACCAGAGACAGGTGCAGTTTGTGCTTTCTGAAATGCTGAGAGCAAAGAAAGGCGATAGTGTGGATGTTGAGTATTTGGAGGGAAGACTGAAAGCTACACAATATAAGATAGGAAGACTAGAGATATATTACACTATGGCAATGCACTATAGAAACAAAGGAAATAAGAAGAAAGAAGCCGAGATTCTCTCAATTATTACTGAAGAGGGAGGAAAGACTTGGTTCAAGACATGGGCAGAGGAAAGAAGGGCTGAAATCTAATTCTTTTGTTTCGATACTGGGATTGTGAGTTTTAGAAATATCCACAAAACATTTCAAAAGTGGAATAGTTCATTTAAATGAACATCATCCATTTTTGTTGTTCTGATAATACTTATCTCTTTTTACAGAAAAAGAGTGATTGTAAAGCTAAAAAATGAAAAAAGAGTGTCATCGTTCAGTTTTTCTTCTTTTTTCCTTCTTGTTTTATTGTACAATCAGAGTATCAATATCCAAATCTTAGGAGATAAGTGATGCCAGAGATAAGTAAGAAATATGTGCCTGCACATATGAGCGACAAGACACCAAATCCCAAACTTTTGAAATTTGTCAGAAAGGTAACAGACAGAGCCGCTGGAAAGATCAAGGGTATAACAGTAGAAGATCCTGAATATTGGGGCTTTGCATGTATATTTGAAGACGAATTAGATAAAGAGATGTCTGAGAACTCCTTGGATCTGTTGCTTCAGATGAAAGTCAGAGAGAAGTATCCATACTCTGAGATGAAAAAGATGTGCAGCAGAGTGGGTATGACAGATGAGAAAGCCGACGCTACCTTAGATAAGCTCTCCTTTCTTGGAATGCTGGAATATGACTATGGTGACAAATATACAAAAGAGGGACCTATCCCTGGAACCACATATAATAAAGAAGACAGACACTATTGGATTCCTCTCTTTGTGCCAGGTAGCGCCGAATACACAAATATGAACACAGCTTTAATGGATAGGCATCCAGAGCTAGCGATGTTCTTTGAGAGAATGACATTCCTTCCTTTGGCAGGAATAACACAGATGGTTCCTCCTGGAGGCGGAGGAATAGGAATGCATGTCATTCCTGTTGAGAAAGCCATTGAGATGGAGAATGGCACCATGGATCTTGAGCATATTTCATATTGGCTCAAGAAGTATGAAGGCCACATCGGAGCATCGATCTGCTCCTGTAGATATGGAAGAAAGAAGCTTGATGAAGGGTGTGCCGATGACTACGAAGATTGGTGCATCGGTGTGGGCGACATGGCTGACTACTGCAGAGAGACAGGCCGAGGCCACGATATTACATATGACGAAGCTATGGAGATACTGAAGCGTGCTGAAGACAATGGCTTTGTCCATCAGGTTACTAATATCGATGGAGAGAACAAGATCTTCGCTATCTGTAACTGTAACGTAAAGATATGTAACGCTCTCCGTACTTCACAGCTATTCAACACTCCAAATATGTCGGCTTCTGCTTATCGAGCCCATGTAAACAAGGAGAACTGCGTAGCTTGTGGCCAGTGTGTAGAGTACTGCCCAGCAGGAGCATTAAAGCTTGGACAGAAATTATGTAAAAAAGATGGCACCCCAGTTAAGTATCCTCGTCAGCCTCTCCCTGATAAGCGCAAGTGGGGAAAAGAGATGTGGGACGAAGACTATCGCGACAACAATAGAATCAACTGCCACACTACAGGTACGGCTCCTTGTAAGACAGCGTGCCCTGCCCACATTGCAGTCCAGGGATACTTAAAGAAAGCAGCCCAAGGAAAGTATAGGGAAGCGTTGGCTCTTATAAAGAAAGAAAACCCTTTCCCTGCAGTATGCGGGAGAATATGTAACAAAAGATGCGAAGATGAATGTACTCGTGGAACAATTGACAGGGCGGTATCTATAGATGAAGTTAAGAAGTTCATCGCTCAGAAGGATCTTGAGGCTGAGCATAGATATGTTCCTGAGATTGTAGTTGCATCAAATAAGGGTAGATGGAAAGAAAAGATTGCCATTATCGGCGCTGGCCCATCAGGGCTTTCATGTGCCTTCTATCTAGCTCAAATGGGTTATTACCCAACAGTTTTTGAGAAGAACGATGTTCCTGGAGGCATGCTTACTTACGGTATTCCTTCTTATAAACTGGAAAAAGATGTAATCGACGCTGAAATCGAGGTCATGAGAGAGATGGGAGTGGAGATAAAGACAGGAATTGAAGTTGGAAAAGACGTCACTCTCTCCGATCTTAGAAAAGAAGGATACAAGGCCTTCTATATTGCTATCGGCTGCCAAGGTGGAAGATATCCAGGCGTTAATGGAGAGAGAGCTCTGGGAACTGAGACAGCCATCGAATTCTTACATAGAGCAAATACAGGAAAACTCTCATTCTCTGATGAAACAGTGGTAGTTGGAGGCGGAAACGTAGCTATTGATGCTTCTCGCGTAAGTAAGCGTAGCGGGGCGAAGAAGGTAACTATGCTTTCTCTTGAGACAGAAGACATAATGCCTGCTTCAAAGCTTGAGATAAAGGAAGCAAGGGAAGATGG
>JALFCJ010000012.1 GCA_022771185.1 Spirochaetales bacterium
TTTCTGCTTCCCCTGAACTGCAACGAAATATCTTTCTCTTCCAAGATAAAACGCCCGTCAACCAAAACGTCACATAGACTTAATATCTCTTTGGAGATCGGACTATAGGCCCTTGAATCTTTTTCTCCTATAAGCTCTTCAAAAGTAAAGCCCGAATATATCCAGATATCCTTATCCGGAGCCTCAACCTTCACTCTTTTAATCAAACCCAGGAGTGCTTCTTGGTTTTCTTTCTCCATAGGTTCACCTCCCAAGAGAGACAAACCTCGGATATATGAAGGAGAGAGGGATGCGATTATTTTGTCTTCAGTTTCTTTTGTAAACTCCTCACCATACTCAAAGTCCCAGGCGACTTGGTTAAAACACTCTTTACAGTGGTGTCTGCATCCTGAAACAAATAGAGAAGTTCTTACTCCTTCTCCATTTGCAATATCATAGTATTTTATAGTTGCGTAATGCATCTCTACTCTCCATATCTCTTTCCTCCAGATAGTTTCCCCTCTCTGTCAACAAAGAGGGGTGGCGGGGATTAAAGGTGAAGGACTCTATCTTTTATCTCTTCTGTTCTTCCCTGGTTCCAATACTGGGTTCCGATATAACCGCAGGTTCTGCGGGCGACATTCATAGTATCCTGATCCTTGTTTCCGCAGTTAGGGCATACCCAGATAAGTTTACCATTCTCTTTTTTTATCTCGATTTCTCCATCAAAGCCGCATTTCTGGCAATAGTCGGATTTTGTATTGAGTTCGGCATACATAATATTGTCATAGATAAATTGGATTACAGAAATCACGGCATCCAAGTTATTCTGCATGTTCGGGACCTCGACATAGCTTACCGCTCCACCTGTGGAGAGAGCCTGGAACTGAGCTTCGAACTTTAATTTTGAGAAAGCATCGATTTCTTCAGTTACGTTTACGTGGTAGCTGTTGGTGATGTACCCCTTGTCTGTGACACCTTCGATAATACCGAATCTTCTCTGCAGGCACTTTGCAAACTTATAAGTAGTACTTTCAATAGGAGTTCCGTATGGAGAGAATGCGATATTGGTCTCCTCCTTCCACTTTGCACACATGTCATTCATATGCTTCATGATATCGAGGGCAAAGCCTGTTGCACTAGGATCAGTGTGGCTCTTACCTGTCATGTAGCGGACACACTCGCAAAGGCCGGCGTATCCAAGGGAGATTGTCGAGTATCCACCATAAAGGAGCTTGTCTATAGGTTCACCCTTCTTTAGTCTTGCTATTGCTCCGTTCTGCCATAGAATCGGCGCTGCATCAGACAAGGTTCCCTTAAGCCTATTGTGACGGCACATAAGGGCGCGGTAACAAAGGTCTAGTCTCTCATCGAAGATTTTCCAGAAAGCGTCCATATCCTTGTGGGAGGAAAGAGCCACGTCAACAAGATTGATTGTTACGACACCTTGGTTAAATCTACCATAGAATTTGTAGTTGCCGTTTTCATCTTTCCAAGGAGAGAGGGCTGATCTGCATCCCATGACAGGGAAGCAGTTTCCTTCCTTCAGCTCCTTCATCTTTTTCTCTGAGATATAATCAGGAACAAGACGTTTTGCAGAGCACTTCGCAGCAAGTTTAGTTAAGTAGAAGTATGGAGTACCCTCCTTGATGTTATCTTCTTCAAGAACATAAATAAGCTTCGGGAATGCTGGAGTAATCCATACTCCGGCTTCATTCTTAACGCCAGTGATTCTTTGTTTAAGCGTCTCTTCAATAATAAGTGCAAGGTCGCGCTTCTCACTTTCGTTCTTGGCTTCATTGAGATACATGAATACAGTGAGGAATGGAGCCTGTCCATTGGTGGTCATGAGAGTGATCACCTGATACTGAATGGTCTGAACACCCTTCTTAATCTCCTCCAACAGTCTCTTCTCAACAATCTTAGACTTCACCTCTTCTGTGGCGTCGATACCAAGAAGAACAACTTCCTCCTCAACACTCTTTCGGATCTTTTCTCTTGAAATCTGCACAAACGGAGCAAGATGTGCAAGGGAAATAGACTGGCCGCCATATTGGTTGGAAGCAACCTGGGCGATTATCTGAGTTGCAATGTTACAAGCTGTAGAGAAGCTATGTGGCTTCTCGATCATGGTCTCGCTGATGACAGTTCCGTTCTGCAGCATATCCTCTAGGTTCACAAGATCACAGTTGTGCATATGCTGGGCATAGTAGTCGGTGTCATGGAAATGGATAATTCCTTCCTTATCTGCATCAACAATTTCCTTAGGTAGGAGTAGACGTACTGAAAGGTCACGGCTCACCTCCCCCGCTATATAATCTCTCTGAACACTGTTGACAATAGGATTCTTATTGGAGTTCTCCTGCTTAACTTCCTCATTATTGCATTCAATAAGAGAGAGAACCCTGTCATCTGTAGTGTTCGCCTTTCTGACAAGAGATCTCTGATAGCGATATCTTACATATTCCTTGGCGACTTCAAAGGCGCCATGAGCCATTATCTGGTTCTCAACCATATCCTGGATTTCCTCTACAGAAGCGGCTCTGTTGAGTCTCTCACACTTATACTGGATATAGTCGGCTGCCTCGCTTATCTGATTCTCCGTAAGCTCATGAAAAACATTGGCTTCATTAGCCTTTGTAATAGCTACAATTATTTTATTTTTATCGAATTCTACTTCGGAACCATTTCTCTTGATTACTTTCATATAGATACCTCGGATTATACCCTACCTTATCACGGATTGACATCCCATGCAATAGTTAAACATACTACAACAAGAGTGTTACATTTTTTATAACACTATATATAGCGTATATATAGTAATTCATACAATGAGAGTTATATAAGAATTCTTTAGAAAACATGCATAATGTAATAAGAAAAAGACTACACAAAAAAATAAAAAAAGAAGTAACTTCATTATTGCAATGGAAATAGAAGATTTAATGGAAAAAAACTTATATTTTTTCCTGTAGTGTACTTCCTTTATCCCGAGTTATTAATAAAAGCTTATATCTCTTTTTTGTTCTATTTTTTGTCTTTTGCATATATTTCCGAAATAGGAATAAATTGCCTTATGCTATTTCTTCTGAGTAGTCAAGCACGCGCTTTAGGTCATCCATTAACGAGAATACCTTATCATTGTACATCTCCCAATAAAACCTATCAATTTAATTCATTCTCTACTATAAGGGTATTTATTCAATATTTTGTGTATAATACCAGGAAACATCATATTAAGGACTATATATGGATCGAGTATTACCCAAGAGCAAAATGTATCAGTACTGCCTCGCTGATATAGCCAAAGGGCTATTTAACGGCATGATCGGTAACTATCTTTTGTATTTCTTCCAGCCCACCAGTAAGAGTGGTTTACCCAATCTATTACCAGACAATAAGTTACTGGGGTTTATTACAGTTATGGCACTCATTACAGGAATAAGTAAGGTAGTGGATGCCATAAGTGATCCTTTAGTCGCCGGCATGTCTGATAAATGTGAGAGTAAACATGGAAGACGAATGCCGTTTATGAGGGCATCTGCCATTCCTTATGCCTTCTCTGTAGTATTAATCTTCTATGTTCCCTTTAGAAATGGCTCCACTCTTAATGCCATTTGGGTAGGTTTTTTCCTGATTACCTATTATATCGCTTATACATTCTACTTCATTCCACGTAATGCCTTGATCCCTGAGATAATCAAGGACGTAAAGATGAGAGTAAACTATTATGGCGTGAGCACAGCCTTCTTTATGGGTTCCAGCTCATTTATGTATGCCGCCACTCTATTTGTGAACATGATCAAGAATCGAGGTATAAGTGCTCTATGGGCTTGGAGGATTGTATTCTCTTTCTTTGGCCTGATTGGTATCACTTGCCTCCTATTGAGCGCCTTTGCATTTGACGAGAAGAAATATGCAGACAGCAACGTAAGGCCAGAAGAGAAGCTATCAGAATCCTTCAAGATTGTCTTTAAAAACAGAAACTTCGTCTATTTTACTCTTGGAGATCTACTTAGCGGCATTTCTATGGCTTTCTTCCAGACATCCATGCTTTACTATATAACAGTCCTATTGAATGTTAAGGAATCACAGTCATTCTTAGTCATGCTTTGTGCAATAGGTGTGGCACTATGTTTATTCCCCTTGGTTGTCAAATGGTCCAAGAAGTATGGAAAGAAACCAATGTTGATGGCTGCCAACATCATATTTACGGTAGTATACTGCTTTATATTTGTAGGCGACAAAATATCAGCATTAGTACCGGGCCGCGAATTGTTCATTGGATTGGGAATGGGAGTAATAGTAGCCTTCCCTTTTGCTTCCATCAATATCCTTCCTCAGTCTGTTGTATCAGACATAATTCAGAGTGAAGCTATCAAGACCAAGGTCAACAGAGAAGGCATCTTCTCTTCAGTGAAGACATTTATTGAGAAAATAGCAACTGCCGTCGCCATGATGAGTGTATCAAGTGTCTTGGCTCTTGGAGCTACAGGAAGTGAAGCTGTAGGAATTATGGGAGTCAAGCTGACTGGTGTGATATCGGCTTTCTTCAGTGTAATCTCACTGCTATTCCTTTCCCTTTATGAAGAGAAAGAAGTCTTAAGAAGTATTGAGAGGAAATAAAATGAACGAGATATATGTAAATAAACTAATAAAGATGATCAACTCAAGGACAGTATTCAAGATAGAGGGTAGCAATGCAGAAGAGTATAAAAAGTTCAACGAAGTACTATCAGAGAACTTTCCTCTACTACACCAAAAAGCGAATAAACTAATCTTTGGAAGCGGATGTATCGTTTATGAGTTAAAGGGTAAGAATGCTAAAAGGAACATCATGTTGATGAGTCACCATGATGTTGTTGACAAAACCGACGGATGGGTGACAGATCCCTTCAATGCTGTCATCAAGGACGGATATCTCTATGGTCGAGGCACCATCGATACCAAGACTCCATTATTCGGTGAGCTACAAGCCATTGAAGAGATTCTAAATGAAGATACTCTACTTGATAATATCAATCTATACATAGGTTCCTCCAACAACGAAGAAGTATCAGGTGACGGTATGGTTGAAGCTGTCAAATACTTTAAAAAGCATAACATACACTTTGATATAATCCTGGATGAAGGCGGAGCCATTATGCAGGGTATGATCCCAGGATACAACGGGAAGAGTGCCATGGTGGCTGTCCATGAAAAGAGTCGTCATATCTATGAATGTGTTACCACCAGAAAGACAAAGGGGCATGGGGGACTAGTAAGTGACGATGACTCCCCTTTGGAGAGAATGAGTGAGTTTATCAATAGAGTAAATCATACAAAGATTTATAAAAACAAGTTCTATCCTGAAGTAAAGGCCACCTTCTCTTCCCATGTTCCATATATGAAATATCCGATGAAGCTGGTATTCAAGTACCTTGATGTCTTCAGCCCAATTGTAAAGAAGATCATGGCAAATATGCCCGCAGCCAAAGCTATGCTCAACACAAGTGTCATCTTTACAACCTTCAATGCTGGGGACGAGAATAACCCACAGATAAGGGCTAAAGATGCCAGATGCCATATGTTCATCAGATGTATCAGGGAAGAAGATCTGGAAGAGGGTTTATTGAAGATCAAAGAAATAGCAAAGAAGTATGATGTGGAGATCAATTTGGTCGAAAGGGATTATTGCAGGCCTACAGACTTCAATAGTGATGAATTCAGATTGATAAAAAAAGTGCTCAACAAAAACTTTAAGGATATCGTAGTTGCACCTTTCCTTCTGACTGCTGGAACCGATGCCAGAAGATTCAGTGATATAGCTGACAATATCTTTAGGTTCGCTCCAATAGATTTAAACAATGAACAGTTTAAGTCTATCCATGGAGACAATGAGTGTATCAAAGTAGAGAATATCGAAGAATGTGTAAGGTTCTATAAAGACTATATAATTGCATTGAACAAAGAAGTATAAGGAACATGATTCAATCTATCTTTTGCCACTGAGGACATCTTATTTTGTTTGTCCTCGGGACAATATTCAATCTTATCATTGAAGGCTCAAGAACAGAGTCGTATGATGTAGCACCTACTTCTATCCAAGGGTTTAGTCTATTTCGTATCCTTAATCCTAAGCAACACGTCTTTACAACAGTAATTTTCCAATAAAACCTTGATTCTAAAAGAAGAAAGCCTTTATTGCAGATTCTGCTAAAGAAACTCAATTGACGAGGACATCAAAAGATCAAAGTGTTGAAACACATAAATATTACTTTTCACCACTTAATACACTTTTGTTGTGACCATGAGTTTAGTATGGTGGGAAAATAGGAAAAATCTAATTTGTTTGAAATATAAAATTCGCAGTCTTAAGAATTATCAAAAGAAAATTTCTGACAAAATTCTATCAAAATTCTATCACTGGCAATAAAAACAGCCTGCTACTCTCAATGTAACTCTTTATAATACAAAGAATTGACAATGATTTTGCAAGCCACTTGCGATTACTCGAACTCTACCGTAGCTGGTGGTTTGGATGTCCCCTCCAGGCTGGCAGATAGGTTTATTCCGTCCACTATCGCACTGAGCATCATCAAGTTTGGGCTGTTCAATGAGCATTCAACATCCTGGTTCTCCAATGCCCTTTCTCCTCTCGATACTTTCTCTACCCTACCCTTGGCAATTCTTTATTCCCTAAGTGATCACCTTATAAAGGTAATCATAAAAAACGGAGGCTCAATATCAATACGAAGAGATGAAGACATATATTTCTGCGAAAGTTTATTCTCTGTCTTGGAAAGAGAGGGAGTAACAGAAGATATTATATGCAATGAGGTGAAGAACATAATATTCAAGTCTCTCTCTTTGGGCCTGACAATGACTGACGATGAATGGAGAAAACTTGTATCTGATATTCTGTTCCATTCTAACGAATACCCTAGAGACCGCTATTTGGAGCTCTGCAATTATGTTCTCTCCGTCCTGCCTTCCGAGGTTATTTCTCCAACAAATAATGAAGAAAGCCTATTGGAGATTGCCGATTTTTATCTTGAAAAAGATGAGTGGAAAGAATTATTTGAAGAGATTGAAGAACTAGAAGAATACATCGAAGCCTATAGGGAAAATACCAATTGTAATATCTAAGGAAGAGTCATTAATGCAGTAATGACCCTTCCTGTGGCCAAATTGAAACCATAGAAGAATTCTTCGAAGTATTTGCATTTGAGTTGTTTCCGTCAATCAAATTGCAATGTAAAACAACCCGCAGAATAAAAGTACTTGAGCGGAGGGAAGATCAAAAATGGGGTGTCTTATAGTCGGACAGGAGTTTCTTCATCTCTAAGCCATGCTCTTTACTCGCCTCAGCAGTCCATTCCGATGTAGATGCAATATGCAGCATAAGTTCATACTTCAATGATTCAATTCTTTTCCCTTTGGCATTCTCTGCCTTATTTTTTGGAGGAAGATTGCTTTGTCTAGAATTTGATGAAGGTGTAATTAGAGCAAGATTCCCGAAATTGTTAAGCTCATTTTTCCACTCTTCAG
>JALFCJ010000143.1 GCA_022771185.1 Spirochaetales bacterium
TAGCTTCATAGAGTCCACGGGAATATCCTATGACAAGAGCATCCCTTCCCCTTTCATCAACAAGAGCCTTTCCGAGAGGAAGAATATCATCTTCTCCACCAATCTCCCCTTCGTTGGAGTATAGAGCCTTGTGCTCAAAGAACACTACAGGGCACTCTTCTTTAGAAGCTGCCTTCAATAGTGCCTTCGCACTCCAAGGAGTACTTGGAGCACAAACCTTTATTCCAGGAACATTCAGAAACATAGACTCAGGGCATGCCGTATGCTGGGCACCATGCCCAGTTCCTCCACCCATTGCAGTTCTGACGATGAAAGGGCACTTAAGCTGTCCGCCAGACATAAAGTAAGTTTTCGCTCCATGATTTATCACGGCGTCGGAGACCAAAGTCATGAAATCGGCATACATAATCTCGACTATCGGTCTCTCCCCTAGCATTGAAGCTCCTACGGCGAGGCCTGAGAATCCCTCTTCTGAGACAGGAGTCTCAATCACTCTATCCGGGAATCTCTTATATAAGTCACCTGTAACTCCGAAGCATCCTCCATATACGCCAATATCTTCGCCTATGAGGGTGACTCTCTCGTCTTTCTCCATTATCTCCGATAAAGCTTCCCTTACTGCTGTGCGATATGAGCCTTTGTGAGTATCATTTCCCTTGGAAAATAAAGGAATATCACTCTTTGGCATTACTAAGCTCTCGGCTTCATCTAATGGCAAAATATCGTCACGTTTATTCCATGCATTAATCCATGCTACATCCACATCGTCCTTTGCTTTCTCTTTGATAGATTCGCACTCATCTCGAGATATAATGCCTTTAGAAACAAGATATGCTTCATACCTCTCTATGGGATCTTTATTCTCCCACTCTTTCTCTTCTTCCCTTGTTCTATATAGAAGCTTATCTGACTTACTGTGACCGCATAGACGGTAAGTATCTACTTCGATAAAGAATGGCTTCTTGTTTTCAAGAATCTTTTCTCTTGCTCTCTTTACCGCATCAAACACTGCCTCAACATCGTTTCCATCGACTCTCTCGTGGGGAATACGATATCCTTCAGCTCGGCTATGTATACTATCTGTTGCAATCATTCTGTCACTTGAAGCACTCATTCCATAGTGATTGTTTTCCATAAAGAAAAGAAGTGGCAGATTCCAGACAGAAGCGAGGTTCATCATCTCATGAACGCTTCCCCTACTTGAAGCGCCATCTCCGAATATTGCGACGGCAATATTCTCTTTCCCCTGTCTCTTGAGGGCAAAAGCCGCACCGCCTGCAATGGGCACTCCAGAACCGACGACTGCAGAGGAACCAAGATTATATGTGGAGACATCTGTCATATGCATACTGCCCCCCAGTCCCTTGCAGAGTCCGTGACGGGAGCCAAGCATCTCGGAAAACATTGCTTCCATATCGGAACCTTTGGCAATATTAAAGCCATGACAACGATGGGTCGGAACAATCCAATCCCCCTCCCTAAGCGCTGAACATAGGCCAACGTGGGATGCTTCCTGACCTATGGAAAGATGAGTTGTTCCATATAAGTTCCCTTCGTTGAACTCCCTCTGGAGTTTCTCTTCGAAGAACCTGGATTTATACATTTTCTCCAATATATTTATGTATTCCATCTTGTCCCCCAAGTTTAGAAAGGTTATAGCCAAAACAATAGTGGGTCAAGGGCAGATAATTATCTAGTAATGTTTGAGTAAAAGAAACATTACTCCATTCACCACTTTTAATTTTTTATATATGATGAGAAGGTATTTGGAGGAAAGACAATGCAGCTAGCCATACCGCCACTGACAGAAGACCTTAAAAGAGTTTTGATCGATGCAGATACTATAAGAAGTAGAGTCGATGAACTCGCAGCAGAGATCAACAGAGACTATAAAGATATTACAGAACCACTGGTAATCGTAGGAGTACTGAAGGGTTCTGTATTTTTCTTGACAGACCTTGCAAGAAAACTAAGAATCCCTCACATCATCGACTTCATAGCCATCTCAAGTTATGGAAGAAACGGCGATAAGCGTGGTGAAGTCAGATTCTTGATGGATACAAGAGAAAGCATCACAGATAAGCACGTATTAATCGTCGAGGATATTCTTGACAGCGGTCATACACTCTCTTATCTCACACAGAACTTTGAAGCACGCCACCCTCTTTCAGTAAAGAAAGCTGTCTTTTTGGATAAGCCAAGTAGACATGAGGTTGAAACAGAGATTCACTACAAAGGTTTCGACATCCCTGATGTATGGGTAGTTGGATATGGTCTTGACTACAAGGAAGAGTACAGAACCCTTCCTTATATTGCGGAAATGATTCCTAAAAAATGAGGAGGAAAAGATGTCCGTCAACTGTGTAATCGGTCTCCAGTGGGGAGACGAAGGAAAAGGAAGAATCGTTGATTATCTTGCCCAGAAGGCAGATATGGTCATACGTTTTCAGGGTGGCGACAACGCAGGCCACACTGTTGTAAATGAGAAGGGAAAGTTTGGTCTCCATATCCTCCCTTCCGGCATCTTCAATGACGACACAATGAACATCGTTGGTGCAGGTACTGTTGTCAACTTCGATAGGATGCACTCCGAATTGGAAGAAATCGAGAAGGTCACAGGAGAGAAAATCGAAAGTGTCTTCATCGATGAAAGAGCCCATATCATCATGCCTTATCATATGGCCCTGGACGGAGCCGAAGAGGGAAAGAGAAGCGAAAGCGAGAAAATCGGCACCACCAAGAGAGGTATCGGACCTTGCTATCAGGACAAGGCTGCTAGATGTGGAATAAGAGCAGCAGATATTCTTGATGAAGAGACTCTCAGAAAGAAGCTTTCAGCTCTCCTTGTAAAGAAAAACAGGGAACTTGAATACTACGGTCTTCCGACTTATACCCTGGAAGAGTTAATGGAAAAGGCCAAGGGATGGAGAGAAGAGTTCGGTGACCATATCATCGATACAAACCCTGCTGTAAGAGATGCTGTAGAAGACGGAAGAAATATTCTTCTTGAAGGCCAGCTTGGAATAATGAGAGACAACGACTGGGGCATCTATCCATACTCCACATCCTCCAACCCTACAGCTGCCGGCGGCTGCAACGGCGCAGGAATCCCACCAAGAGCCATCGATAGAGTATATGGAGTGGCAAAAGCTTACTCTACATCCGTTGGCGGCGGCCCATACATGACAGAGCTTTTTGACGAAACTGCAGACAAGCTAAGAGCCATCGGTCACGAGTTTGGTGTGACAACAGGACGCCCTCGCCGCTGTGGATGGTTTGATGCTGTTGCATGTGACTATGCTTGCTGGATGAATGGTGTAACAGATGTATGTCTTACAAAGATTGATGTCCTGGATACATTCGAGACTATCAAAGTTTGTACTGGTTACATGATTGACGGAGAGTACTACTCTCACCTACCAGAGACAAGACTTCAGGAGAGAGCAAAACCAATCTATACAGACTTTGAAGGCTGGATGGAAGATACAACCGGTTGCAGAAATTGGGAAGACCTACCTGAGAAGTGCAGAACATTTATTCTGGAACTCGAGAAACTCATTAAGACTCCTATCACACTCATCAGCGTAGGACCAGAGAGAGACCAGTTGATCATCAGGGAGAAATAATATGGCAGATCTCTACAACCATAATTCTTATGTCAGCCCTCTTTCCTGGCGCTATGGCTCGGAGGAAATGAAAGAACTCTTCTCGGAAGTCCACAAAAGAAAGCTTCTGAGAAGAGTTTGGATAGCTCTTGCAAGAGCCCAGGAAAAAGCAGGAATAGTAACACGAGAGCAGGTAGAAGAGCTTGAAGCACATAAGGATGATATCGATATTGAGAAAGCCACAGAGATTGAGAGTGTAATTCATCATGACCTGATGGCAGAAATCAAGACATATGCATCCCAGTGTCCTAAAGCAGGAGGCATCATCCACTTGGGAGCAACCAGTATGGATGCCCTTGATAACGCTGATGCTGTACGTTTTCTAGAAGCTTTGGAACTGACAGAGAAGAGGTTGGATGATCTAGTAGACGCAATATCAGAAAAGGCTGAAGAGTATAAAACTGTTCCTACTATGGCTTTTACACATATTCAGCCTGCTGAAATCACAACAATCGGATATCGTTTATCACAGACACTTCAGGATCTGCTGGACGATAGAGATCAGCTTGTTTTTGTAAAGAAAAACATCAGAGGAAAGGGAATGAAGGGAGCTGTGGGGACAGCCGCCTCTTATAAGGAACTTCTCTCAGAAAGCAATATTTCCTCCATAGATATGGAGAATATGGTTATGGATGAGCTTGGAATAAAGGCTTATGACGCTGCAACCCAGATTTACTCCAGAAAGCAGGATCTGAGAATAATCGAGGCCCTTTCCTCCATTGCGTGCACTCTCCATAAGTTCAGCCTCGACTTCAGAATTCTTCAATCCCCTCCTATCGGAGAATTCTCAGAGCCTTTTGGGAAGATGCAGGTAGGCTCATCTGCAATGCCGTTCAAGCGCAATCCTATAAATAGTGAAAAGATCGATTCTCTTTCACGTATTGTTGAGAATGCTTATCAGAGTGCATGGAACAACGCTGCAACCACAGTCCTCGAAAGGAGTCTGGATGACTCTGCAAATAGAAGAATCTTCATTCCAGAGTCTTTCATTGCTCTTGATGAAATACTCATTACAGAGACTAAGGTAGTCAGAGGAATGAGCATCCACTCTACAGCCACTTCCCGTCTTATGTCTTCGTATGGCGTATTTGCATCCACAGAAAGAGTTCTTATGGAACTGGGAAAGAAGGGTGCTGATAGGCAAAAGATGCATGAAGTCATAAGAGAAGAAAGCCTCAAGGCTTGGGTCTCTGTCCAAGAAGGAAAAGAGAATCCTTTAAAGAAAGCTCTAATGGAAAACGAAGAAATTCTTTCTTATCTTTCTAAAGAAGAAATAGAGAAATACCTTGATGCTTCCGGGTACACAGGAGACGCAGAAAAAAGAACTGAGATGGTTCTTGAAAGAGCAAAGAATAGAAGGAAATAACCAATAGAGAGGGGCGAAAAAAGCCCCTCAATAAACAAATTCCAATCTAACGCTCACTGCGAATTCTTTATTCTGTTCTGTGTTTTTGACCACTAAGAAATTATAAAAAATTCTATGCAGCATATTATCCAAAACTAAGGCAACCTATGAGAATAAAAGTCAGACCAATAATAATTCTATTCTTTATACTATCGTTGTTATTATTCTCTTCATGTAAATACGATATAGTGAAAGATGATTACAGTTGGAATGAAAACTACATCATAGGTATGGACGATGATTTTGAAAAATGTTGGGGTCTGAATGACGGAGAAGGAAAGACTGCACATGTCATTATTTTAACCGGCCAATCAAATTGTACAGGATGCTCTATCACATCCTATCTAAAGGACCAAATATCAGAAGATGACTTCTCTCGATATGAAAATGGATTTGAAAATATCCACATCAATTTTAATATAGATAACCATAGAACATGCTCAGAAGGAGAGTTTAGGAAAACAAATCTAGAGTGTGGTTCATTTATCGGCGAGTTTGGTCCAGAAGTAGGAATTGCAGATATTCTACATAAGACATACCCTGAAGAAGATTTTTTTATCATAAAGCTATCCATGTCAGGCTACACTCTTAACTACCATTGGATGAGGGAATACGATAGAGGAGAAATATACAATTCCACCATTCTTTTTTCAAAAAAATCATTAGATTACATAAAGAGTATGAACTATATAGTTAGTTTGGAAGCGGTATTGTTTATGCAGGGCGAGTCAGATACGACAGAATATAAGACTGATAGATATTACAAAAACCTTAATAATTATGTTTCATTTCTTAGAGAAGACCTAAAAGACTACACTTGGGACAAAGGATTGTTCTTTATTGATGCGGGAATCTCTGATAGCCCTTACAATCTCCCCTCTTATAAAGAGCTGAACGAGATAAAAAGAAAATTCTCAGAAGAGTCTGAATTAAATAGATATTTCTCGACAATAGAAAACGGGCTTACCACAATGAATGAACCCTATGATAATCCCGATCTAGGTCATTTCGATGCATTAAGTGAAATAAGACTTGGTGAGCTTTTTGCAGAAGAACTTGTAAGGATATATCAAACTACTCTATAACGTTGATACAACTAAAAAGTATTAGATAGCGTTTAGCCACACTAATATACTTTGTTTCTCATATTACTTCATATTTATGTTATTTATGGTATCCTAGGACACATGAAGAAAACTATCTATACAATTATGATGTTTTTGGTAACCATAGTTGGTTGTCTATCCTTATCTGCATCTATAAGCAAAAGCTATGTCATTCCATTACAGGATGAATTCTACTCGGACGTTTATTCGCTATACTCTCTCTTAGGAGTAGCATCTCCATCATATTCCCAACCTTGGTCCGGAAGTGAAGCAAGGCTTATTCTTGATAGAATATGTGACAAGGCAAAAGAATATGATTCTACATATAATATCTGGAACAGACTTAACGAGAAACTAGATGATTACACATTAGACCATAATATCAAGGATGGTTTTTCCTTCGACATCGGACTTAATATATCACCAGAAGTATATATACATACAAACAGTGAAGATTATGTTAACGACCATGACTGGTATTATGGTTATGAAAAACGAAACATGCTTGCCGATGCAACAATTGAACTTGGGGTGAAAGATTTTTTCTACACATACTCCGAGCTCTCCTTTGGCAAAAGCAGATATTCATCAAAAGGTACTGAAATATATAGCCATGAAGAAGATTTCCCAAGTGGAATAGGTGCAATCGTCCCTTCCTGGAAACACGTAAAAGAACTATATATGAAAGAGAATGGAATCATCAATGAAGAAGATCTCCCTGAAGATTGGTATGTAGAGTATCGATATACTGCCAATGTAGTTAAATCTTCTGCAGCTTACTCCAGTATTTACAACGACAACACTCCTTTCTGGGATTTTTGGAACCTTGCAGCCAATTTCCCTACAAGAGCCTTCGTTTCATTCGGGGATTCCAACTGGAATATTCTTTTTGGTAAAGAAAGAGTGAACTGGGGAAGAAGTATTATTGGTAATTTCACTATCGACAGTCATGTTGGTTATCATGATGTTGCGAGACTAAGCATTTATACAGACAGCTTCAAATACGAATGGAATAATCTTTTCTTAGAAACAGCACCATATGTTTCAGAAGTTGACAAAAAAGGTCCAGATGATATCAAGATAATGATGAATCATAGGCTAGAATTCAGGCCTGTTTCTTGTTTCTCTTTTGTATTGGCAGAGTCGATAATGTATAGAAGCGGAATATTGGAGTTACAGATGTTTAACCCCGCTTATATCTATCACCAGCTAAACAATAGAGATCTTTTTAATTCTCTTGCTTCATTGGAACTCTATTATACTCCATTGAAGGGTTGGGATATCTATTATCAACTAGGTTTAGATAACGGAACTATACCAGGAGAAGGGAATAGTCAGGCGAATGCGATAGGAATGCTTTTGGGCTCTTCATATTCTTTTGGATTGGGTAATGGATATTTAAAAGCAAGTGTTGAAGGAGCATACACTACACCTATGATGTACAGAAGGGATGGCATTGATTTCTTAATGCTGCAGCGAGACTATACCTTTATATACTTAGGTTCTGGAACAATAAAACTTAACTATATCGGTTTCCCCTACGGCTCTGATGCAACTGTAGCAAAAGCCGTTGTAGAATACAATATACCAAATAATATATATTCTGCCTTTAGTGTTGAGTTTATTAGAAAAGGTGAAATCAATATGTTCCACACACATAATACCGAAGGCAATAACGACGAAAAGGCAAATATTATGGGTTCGACTCCTTATGGAGACAAGATATCTTATGAGACAACGCTTACTCTTGACAGTAAATACTATCTGCCTAAATCCATCAAATGGATGGATTCATCAATTTTCTCTAGTATTTCTTACAAAATGCGATGGGAAAAAGAGAAAAGCAGCGGTACAAAATCCCAGATTAAAAATGACTTACAGTTTGCTTTTGGCCTATCAGTCGAATTCTAAAAAGCATATTGCGTAAAACCTTTTATTATAAACAATAGTATTAAGAGATATTATCTCTAGAGGGGCTGAAAAAGCCCCTCTATTACTTACACATTTATTCGAAAAAGGGGGAGATAAATCTTCAATAGACTGCTCTCCCCCTCCATTTTTACCTTTCAAATCAAGCTAGAATCTCTTTTATCCTCTCTATGTCGGCATCCAAAATTGTTCCTCTGAAAAGAGGCTCCCTTCCTCCGCCTTTAAGAGTGCATCCCTTCTTAATTTTCTCGAAGTCATCCTTTGTTCCAAAGAATAGAAAACTCCTCTTGTTCGTTCCATCCAGAATAAAAATCTTCTTTCCTTTTGAATACTTCTCGACTATCTCCGGTGCCTCGGAGATAGAGACGGAAGACTCAAATACAATAGGATTCTCTTTTCTTTCTTTTAGTTCCAATTCGATAACTCTCTGTTTTAGTTCCCTACACTCTTTTTTGAGTTCCAAATCTTCTGCAAGAAACTTTTCAAGAGTCGAAGATAGTGAATGAGAATCTGAACTAAGAAGCTTTCCGCACTCTTTCACAGCCCTTTCATTCTCTCTTCTATATTTACGTGCCTTCTCTCCCACACTCCAGATAGTCCTGACGTGGCCCCTGATCTGTTCTTTTCCCCTATAGCAGATTTCTTTTATCTCACCAGTGGAAGAGAGATGAACGCCTCCGCAGGCGACAGCATCCAAGTCTGATATAAACACAACCTTCACTGTCTCATCATCAACCTTAATAGAACGTCTCATCTTAAGGTTCTCTGCTTCTTTTCTATCCATGTCCACTTGATAGACTTTTCGAGATTTTATGATCTCGTCTATCGCCTTCTCTTCAAGGGAAAGAAGCACATCATCATCGATTTCGCTTTTATCAGTTTCGATCGTCAGGATATCTTCTCCTTGGTGTACTGCAACTGTCCCTATTCCATACTCACGAAAGAGAAGTGCCGACAATAAGTGTTGTGCAGTATGCTCCTTCATATAGAAATACCGATGGTCCCAATCTAGTGTAAGGAAACTCTTTGTCCCTACAGAAGGTAGTTCACCCTCAACAACGTGTAAGGGTGTTCCATCTTTATCTTTCTTTGTATCTGTTATTTTCCACTGACCAAAAGTGCCTCTGTCTCCTGGCTGACCACCGCACTCAGGGTAGAAGATAGTCTTATCAAGGACGACTTTTCCGTCTCTTATTTCAGTAACAGTTGCTTCAGTACTCTTTAGGTATCCATTTACATAATATAAAAGCTCAGTCATTCTTGTCTCCTTTAATGTGCCCTTGATGTGCAATAGGAAGGTGAAGATGGAGTTTGTACCCCAAGACCCTCGCTCCTATTGTGAATAATGCCGTAACCCAAAGATTAATAGATGATGGGCATCCGATATAAGAGAGAAGAAGGAACAAGAGCGCTCCAAGAATTGAAGCGGAAGCATAGAAGTCGGAAGTGAAGACCATTGGAACTTCTTTGGCAAATATATCTCTAAGTACACCTCCACCTACAGCACTTAAACAACCTGATAAAACAATTCCTACAGGAATAATGCCGTAGGAGGCAGCCTTCTCACAGCCCATGGCTGTAAAGAAGCCCAAGCCTACTGCATCAAAGAACATAATATGAGAAGGGAAAGTATCGACGTCACAGTTCTCTGCTATCAAGAACATCAATAGACCTGCAACAAAGGCGACAACTATATAAACACTATTTTGATATACAGCTACAGGAACAGCACCTATAAGAACATCTCTGATCATACCTCCTGCACAACCGACTGTTATTGCAAAGACGATTACTCCAAGAAAATCCATTTTCTTGCTTATTGCCTTTGCGGCTCCGCTGAGAGCGAATACAAAGGTACCGAATACATCGAACAAAAGAAGAATACTGCTACTCATATCACTAATAGAATAATACTAAATAAATAGTCTCGTCACCGATTGAATATAGTATTTTTCTTTTGTCACAACATCAATTAAATCGGTGATAACATCAATTTTATGTTAGGGAAATAACAAATAACACAATTTTTGATTTTTCTATTGAAAATTAGTTTTGATGTATGCTAATACTTCATTATTCGCGTATTTTTATTGTGTTATTTCTTTAACACAAAATAAGATATAGAAGTTATATTGTGAAATATTCATTTTATTTTTCTGATTATTTCATAAATTTTTCTTCCATATTTTCCGCGATTCCTAAAATAGGAGGAAAACAATGTACGATTACGCAAAATTCATGGCAGAGCTTGAAAGAAAAAACCCTGCACAGCCTGAATTCATCCAAGCTGCAGGAGAAATCGTCGCTTCTGTCATCGACACCGTCAACTCAAACCCACTTTACCTCAAAAACAGAATTCTTGATCGTATCACAGAACCTGACAGAGTAATCACTTTCAAAGTTGAATGGGAGGACGATGAACATAATATTCAGGTAAACAGAGGCTACAGAGTACAGTTCAACAACGCAATCGGTCCATATAAGGGGGGACTAAGATTCCATCCATCTGTAACTCTCGGCACCTTTAAGTTCCTCGGCTTCGAGCAGATCTTCAAAAACTCTCTCACAACCCTTCCAATGGGTGGCGGCAAGGGTGGATCTGACTTCTCTCCAGAGGGAAAGAGCGATCAGGAAATCATGAGATTCTGCCGTGCATTCATGACTGAACTTCAGAAGTATATCGGCCCTGACACTGACGTTCCAGCAGGAGACGTAGGCGTCGGCGGAAGAGAAATCGGCTTCATGTATGGTCAGTACAAGAGACTTAGAGACGAGAACACAGGTGTCCTTACTGGAAAGGGAATCGGCTGGGGTGGCTCACTTATTCGCCCAGAAGCAACAGGCTACGGTGCACTTTACTATGCTGATGAACTCCTGAAGGACTTCAACGACTCAATCGAGGGAAAGAGAATCTCTATCTCAGGTTATGGCAACGTTGCATGGGGTGCTGCTATCAAGGCTACACAAATGGGGGCAAAGGTTGTCACCATCAGCGGAAGCAAGGGATATGTCTTGGATGAGGATGGAGTCAACACAAAAGAAAAATGGGACTACATGCTTATGATGAGAGCAACAAACAGCGGAGATCTCCGAGGATACGCAGAAGAGTTCGGAGCCAAGTTCTTCCCTGGCGAGAGACCTTGGAATGTTCCTGTAGACATTGCAATGCCTTGTGCTTATCAGAATGAGCTCAACAAAGAAAACGCAGAGGCCCTCGTAAAGAACGGTGTAAAGTACATCATCGAAACAAGTAACATGGGTTGTACACCGGAAGCAGTGGAAGTCTTCAGAGAAGCTAAGATTCCTTTCGCACCTTCTAAAGCTGCAAACGCAGGTGGAGTCGCTGTATCAGGCCTGGAGATGAGCCAGAACTCAGCTCACCTTTCATGGTCCAGCGAAGAAGTTGACAAGAAACTCCACGACATCATGGTATCAATCCACGATGCATGTGTAAGAGAAGGAAGAGAGAAAGACGGTAGCATTAACTACATTAAGGGTGCAAATATTGCAGGCTTCAAGAAAGTTGCAGACGCAATGTGTGCTCAGGGTTATTGATCGCAGTATCTAACTCTATTTCGGCTCCGAAAGGGGCCGATTATTTTTCCTTTCTTTCCTCTTTCCCCTTAACGCTTCTCTTTTTTGAACTTACACTAAAAGAGGAGGCACAATATGGGAAGAATTAAAAGTGCTTGGGAAATAGCACTTGAAAAGACCGAATCAATTGAAGTCGACGAAAATAAAATCAGACATAATGCAAATATAGATGCTATCAGAAGAAAAGCCGGGGCTTACTTACTAAGCGATGAAGATACTGAAGAGAGTACAAAAACAGAATTGTCAAAGTATGGAAAAGATGACCTGAAAGAAGCTCTTGGCCAGACTATCATTAACTCTCTCACTCTTCCTCAGACTGATATGGGAGAGAGCAAAAAACCTCAGAGGCTTTTGTTCCTTCTCTCTATCGCTCTTCCAGGAAACGTGGAAGTAGAGAACTTTATGAATGACGTACTGAAGCATATGGCTCAGTATCCTCAGCATAGAGAACAGATGATGGAGCAACTTAAGAGCCAGTTCGAACCTATGCTTAGAGAAAAAGAAGAAAGAATGAGGGCTCAGTATGGAGAAGCTCCTCATCTTACTTTTGAGAATGACAAAGAATGTAGAGAAATGGCTAATAAGTACTTGGAGAGACTTCAAGACCAATACCAGAAGACTCTTGATGACGCAAAAGAACAGCTGAAAGAAGTCTTTAAGTAATAATCAATAACTGAAAAAAGCACTGCTAGATGAATAATCCAGCAGTCTTTTTTTTGGAATAAAAATAAAAGAATAACTTAAAAAACTTTGAAAAGTGTCCTCTTTTGCCCCTGTCTGACCCCTGTTTTTTTGATTATGGTTTTATTGGAGGAAAAACCATGAGTGAAACAACAACAGGAAACACCCCGTTAAAAAGGTCCATTGACGACTTGGATCTCTTCGACCTCCCCATGGTAGGTATATTCAAGGACAAAAGGTACACGGCATACACGCTATCCACGCTGGCGGGAATAGAAGTTGAGAATCTGGATGAAATGGATGTGGCTGTCGAGGACTTCCTGGCAAACACGGAAGAAGGCAAGAGGGACATGAGGATGGATGCGAGAATCAACATCAGAAAGGGTGAGGAACGAGCAAATATCGAGATACAGAGGGTAAAGAAGGAGGATGAGGCTGCAAGGGCACTCAATTATTCAGGCGGACTCATCACTGACTTCCCCAAAGGATTGAAGAAGATACCTGAAACCAAGAACACAGTGATCTTCATCTGTAACTTCGACCCTTTCGAAAACACTCCATACTCCGGCATGACAAGAATGAGGTACACACTACGTAGCGATGACGACGAAATGAAGTTCCATACTCTTTCAGGAATGCCATATCCATTTGATGGCCTGACCATTATAATTTATAATGGAGCACAGGATTGGAAGAAGAATCCACCCAAAAGCGAGGAAGAGGCCAAAATCAAGGTCTACCTGGAGGATATGAAGAACACGGACCCTGGTAAAATGACCTCCGACATCGCAAGGACAGCATGCCGCAACTATAAGGAGGATCCTAAGGTCGTGGACGAAGTTAAAGATTGGATAATCTACAAATATGGTGAGCAGATGAAAGAAGAAGTTGCAGAAAAAGTTGCAGCAGAAGTTGCAGAAAAGGAAAAAGCTCTCAGGAAAGAGTATGAAGAGAAACTGGAAGAGAAACTGGAAGAGAAGCTGAAAGAAAGGCTGAAAGATCAAAAAAAAGAAAGTGAGGATGCTCTTCGAAAACAGCAAGTTCAAATAGCAAAAAACCTTCTTTCCTTATCCTCGATGACTATATCTGAAATTGCAGCTGCTACAAAACTCGAAGAATCTGAGGTAAAGAAGATATCAAAAGAATAATGTGAATCTTCGACTTATAGAATATCTTAAAAGGGGCGGGTCTAATTAACCTGCCCCTCTTGTTTCTTATTTCCAATACTTTTTCATTCTGTTTTTTAATGACTCTCTATATCCATTCCAATCAGAGATCGGAGAAAGAGCCACTCCATCTTCAACTGCAGCTTTGGCAACAGCTACAGCCTCCCACTCGATTACTCTAGGATCGAAGGGCTTTGGAACGATGTAATCCCTGCCAAAGGAGAAATCTTGTCCTCCATATGCCTTCTTCACTTCCTCAGGAACTGCTTCCTTGGTAAGCCTAGAAAGGGCCAAGGCGGCGGCTTTCTTCATATTCTCTGTTATCTCTGTGGCCCTTACATCCAATGCCCCGCGGAATATAAACGGAAAACCAAGAATATTGTTTATCTGGTTGGGGTAGTCACTTCTACCTGTTCCCATTATCACATCATCTCTTACGCTCTTTGCTTCCTCATAAGTAATCTCTGGATCAGGATTTGCCATGGCAAATACAATAGGGTCCTTTGCCATAGACTTCAGCATTTCCGGTTTTAGTACGCCTTTTGCAGATACCCCCATAAATACGTCTGCTCCAACTATAGCCTCTTTCAAGGTACGGAAGGTCGTATCGGAAGCAAGGCTCTCATGGACAGGATTCAACCCTGGTCTTCCCTTATATATGACTCCATCAATATCTGTCATAATGAGGTTCTCTCTCTTTATTCCCATGGAAAGGAACATCTTTGCACATGAGCATCCTGCTGCTCCAGCTCCGGAGAATACGACTTTCATATCCTCCAGCTTCTTTCCGACAATCTCAGCTCCGTTAATAAGAGCGGCAGAAGCAATGATTGCTGTTCCATGCTGGTCATCATGAAATACAGGGATATCACAACGCTTCTTTAATTCGTTCTCAATATAGAAGCACTCAGGTCCCTTAATATCTTCCAAGTTAATTCCACCGAATGTAGGAGATATGGCGGCGACAATGTCAATAAACTTGTCTGGATCTTTCTCGTTTACCTCGATATCGAAGACATCAATATCTGCAAAACGCTTAAACAATACCCCTTTACCTTCCATGACAGGCTTACTGGCAAGAGCGCCTCTGTCACCTAGTCCTAGAACTGCGGTACCGTTTGAAATGACAGCAACCAAGTTTCCCTTTGATGTATAGCGATATGCATCGTCTTTATTCTTATCTATGGCAAGGACAGCTTGGGCAACTCCCGGAGTATAAGCCAGTGAGAGATCATCTGCAGTGGCACATGGCTTACTTGGCACTACACTAACCTTGCCCGGCCTTCCTTCTTCATGATACCTAAGAGCCCTGGTCTTTAAATCTTCCATATTCTTCCTCTCTATTTGTTCCATTACCTATTTTCTCTATTTGTTAACGATAGGATTATTATCTTGAAATACTTCATAACAAAAGAGCTTAATAGTAATGATATTGTATTTCCCATCCTTTTTCATAGTGCAATAGAATACCACTAACTTGCGTTTGCCGATGCATGTGCACTAGAAAACCCTAAAGAATAAGCGTAGAGAACATCAAGAGACTTTCGTTAGCTTATGCGAGGCGAATCAACAGAGGAGATGGCTTTCTCAGCCTCTTTGCACTTTGGGATTCTCCTTACTTTTTGAGAGTAATGGTTTGTTAAAGAAGCATTACTCCTAGCTCTGTGAAAAGCTCTTTAGTCTTTTCAAATCTAGTTTGATTTATTACGCCTACACTGTCTAATGGCACCATGACTGAGAAGCCACACTCTATGGCCCCTTTGACACTTGCCTTTATACAGGAATTACCATCAACACCCATTATCTCCAATTCCTTAATACCCTTTGATTGTAGAAACGAAAGTAGCTTTAAAGACGAAAAAACATTAGCTTCATTTTTATGGAAAACATTATCAGAAAGAACAGCAAGACCATCTGCAAACTCTTCCGTCAGAGTCCTGTTTCTTAGCCTTTTAGTATTCTTTATATAAACAATATTCCAATGATTCTTTTCCGCCTCCAGTATCCTCTCGTTGATTTTTGGCAAAAGATTATGATCATATCGGGAGATATAGGACTTCTGGATATCAATTACTAACAGCGCTTTCATATTTAGAATACTTAAAGATGCAGACATTTATTAAGAGTTGAAATCAATAACGCCATATCAATCGGCTTCGACAAATGCCCGTTCATTCCCGATTGATAAGCTTTCTCCTTATCTTCCTCAAAGACATTGGCTGTCATGGCGATTACAGGGATCATTCTCTTATCTTTATCTTGGAATCTTCTAATAGTTCTTGTAGCTTCATAACCGTCCATAACAGGCATTTGTACATCCATTAAGACTAAGTCATAATATCCCGCACTGTGAGATAGAAGCGCATTTACACACTCTTCTCCGTTGGTGACAACTTCTGTAGAAATGCCTACCTCTCTAAGCATCTCAGATGCTATCTCGCTATTTATCTCATTGTCTTCTGCAAGAAGCACTCTTTTTCCCTCAAGTGAAATCTCAGGAAGTTTTTCTTCTTTCTTTTCGATCACTTTATTTTCAAAACGCTTAAAAGTGAGGAATACAGTCACTGTGGTGCCTTTCCCCTGTTCACTCTCGATTTCTATCTTTCCCCCCATAGCGTCAACCAGTCTCTTGGTTATTGTCATACCCAGTCCGGTGCCCGAGACCCCACTGAGAGTGGCGTTACGCTCTCTAGAGAAGGAATTGAAAACATAAGGCAGGAACTCCTTCGATATTCCGATACCGTTATCTCTTATGACAAATGTGAAGTCAGAAAGATCTCCATCTCCCTTTATTTCTTCATGGACACTGAGAGTGACTTTTCCGCCGCCTGGAGTATATTTCACAGCATTACTTAGAATATTGAGAAGGATTTTCTGCACTTTCACTTTGTCGCATAGAATCGTAGTATGACAAGCATTGCCCGATGCTTCAAATGAGAGTCCCTTCTCTTTTGCGCTCTCATTTACAGAAACAACCACTTCATTCATCATATCCTGGCATAGACATGGATTGAGGGAGAGGTCAATCTTCCCGCTCTCAATCTTCGCCATATCCAAAACATCACCTATCAAGCCCAAAAGCTGATTGCCGCAGATTTGGATCTTATCTATATAATCTTCCAAGACTTCCTTATCATCCAAATGCTTCTTCGCAAGCTCTGAGTAACCAATGACCGCGTTAAGTGGTGTCCTTATATCATGGGACATATTGAAAAGGAAGTAGCTCTTTCCCTTATTGGCTTCCTCAGCTTCCGCCAAGGCAGACATAAGCCTTCTATTGTACTCGGTCCTCTCCTCTTCTATTTTCGTTATGTCTCTTACTCCTACATAGATTTTGACGCCTTCAGGATCTTGAGTGCTAAAAGTAAACTTACCTTGATATCGTCTTCTCTCTCCATCGATGATTACGTCGTATTCTATGGAAACCTCATTTCCAGATTTCTTAAAGTAATTCATGAGAGAATCAAACTCTACAGTTTCCAAGAATCTAGCCCTGTCTTCGGGAGCAACAATTTTTTCTGCGTATTCTTTTATATTTTCATCATATGTTTTGTCTTTACCAGTCCATTTTGGACGAGGGCCATTAGAGAGAAAGAACACTTTCTCGATTCTTGTCCTTACATCGACCACAACAAGAAAAACAAAGTCTTCTGTAACAGCGGACAGTATTCTATCGATAGTCTTTTTGTTTTTATTTTCAGCGAAAGGCTCCCTATTGAAAGTATATATAGCCATCCCGACTATAAAGGTAATAAACAGAATGGCAACATATATCATGTTCCTCACTACAAGCGAGATTCCCTTTTCCTGGGAGGAAACGAGATAGCTTGAAGAAATATAATAAATAATCTCAAGCCCTGTCTTTTCAAGTCTGAAAGAAAGAGCTATGTCACCTCTAGATGCGCTACCCTTCTCCCAAGTCCACTTTCCAGGAAGAGAGATTGAAACACTGGAAAGGAGAGGGTTATCAGGATCAAAAAGAGATGAGAGATCTATGACCTCCTCGTCTTTTCCGAGACTACATTTTATAAAACCTTCCTCAAATACATAATCACAAGAAGAATCACTACAAAGATTAGAAATTCTATCATCTATGGCTCTTGTTTCACTTTTCAAAAAAGCGGAGGCCATAGAAATGGCGCCTTGGCTTACATTATTTCTGACATTACTTCCAAGTCTCAGGGCAAAGAAAATATAAAAGAAAAAGAAGAGAATAACTGCAGAAATAAACACAATCCAATTCTTCATCTTTTGTTTAATCTTCATTTTCCATTCCCTCTATCTTGATTCTACACAACTATAGCGGTAATTGCATGTAAAATAAGAGGCAATAGGCAATAATACTTTTGTGTATGCGACTTCGGACCTCAACTAGCAATAATCTAAAGAAAGATTAATACACCTACATACCAGTAGATTTCATATTTATGATTATCAGAAGCTGAGTAATCACATGTTTCTACTCTTACTCTTTATTTCTACATTTTCTCAATTATTGTATATTTTTATTTTGTTTCATTCTACAATAAAATAAGAATCACAAATAGAAATCAATTTGATAATCAAAGGAGGCATCTGTGTTCATTTTTGCAGAATGGTCCCATAAACTTCAATCTATGGGACTTGTCCATATTATTGGAATTGTTTCAGCTGTTATTTTTGGCATTGCTGGAGGAATCCTAGCCAAGAAGACAAAAAAACCGGAAAAAGTTTATGCAGTAACTGGAATTTCGTTTATCGTATTGGAGTTATTAAAACTTATCTTCATGATCACCACTACTGGAACATATCCTTTGGAAAAGATTCCATTTCAGATCTGTACTGTAGAGCTCTTCTTTTTGTGGGCTGTTCCACTTGTTAAGAATGAAAAAATCAAAAAAGGGATGATCGCTTATACAATCATCGGTCTCATAGCTGCAGTGTTCTATTATGTAAAACCATCTACAGTTCTTAACTCCAACTATATTTTCCTTAGTCTCCAGGCTATGCTTTGGCATGATATCGTCATCATGATCGGAGTATTCTCAATCGTTCATTTCAACATCTATGGTAAGAAAGGAAAGGGATACATCATCGATGGTTATGTTTTCTGGCTGGCTTTGACAGTGCTTGCAGTTATTTTGGATGTAATACTATCCAAGACATTGCCAGAAGCAAACATTAACTTTTTCTATCTTTCTCCCGTTCAGGAAAGCGTAATGTACCCGGTTTTGAATATTTTGTTTAAGAAACCAAGTCCATATCTACTCTTTGTCTTGAGCTTTATTATCTACTATTCCTTGGGTGTTGCAGCTCTCTATGGCATTTTGACGGGAATAGAGGCTTTAAAAGGAAAGAAGAATAAAGAACAATGACTTTATACTTAGGTAAGGATGTCTCATGAAAAGAAAAATTACGTTGCTTTCATTTTTGGTATTCTCTTGTTCTCTTCTATTCTCTCTCCCCCTCATTGGCTTTAAAGAAGGTGAGAATTACATACCCAATGGTTTTTCAATGGGAATGGGCAATGACACTTTCGCCATCGGAGGTCTCAGCTATAATTATGACGACCAGCTGTCATTTTCAGAGCACTTCTCCCTTTCAGCACCTGCATATGAAATAAAAGTAAATATGCTTGCATTCACAAATAGAGGATGG
>JALFCJ010000147.1 GCA_022771185.1 Spirochaetales bacterium
AGTTTCTGAGTTTTTATCTTCAACTCAACGCAGACAGGGACCTGAGATTTTCTTCTATCTCTGGTCTGTTTTAGAGTTGTCTTTATGGCTTCATTCTTTACCTGTCTGTCCATGATTCATTATGGCATTTATAACGATTTATAACAATCGAGGCATTCATTTTTCAGCCTTACATCCTCCACCTTGAAAGGTGGAAGCTTTACGGCTGTTTTTCTGTAAAACTCAACAAAGATGTAACGAAACTCGTGAAGAATGTAGCAAAGCTTACAAAGATGCAGTCGAACATGGAGAAACTGTTGGCTGAGCAGAAGCTGGCTGACGAAGAGAAAGAAAGGCTGAAGGAAAAGCTTAGGAAAGCTGGGACCAAGAACAACAGGGACTCTTCTAACTCCAAGAAGCCCAAGTCACTGCCCAAGAGATCCATTATTTTCTCTGACTGAGAGAAACAAAAGTATTAAACCTTACGTATCTGAGTAGTTATGCGGGAAGAATGAAAAGTGTCATATAATATGTATAACTAATTTAATCGCAAAGGAATAAACATATTATAGCAAAACGCTAAATTAATATATTTGTCAGAAATGGGGCAAAAATGCGTTATATATGTGTATGGAGAAAGTGATTCCTTTAGTTATATTTGGGTTTTCAATGTCGCTAATAAATAGACATTCTTTTGGAATTCTATTTATTTCCTCCTTAATATTTCTGGTGTTATCCTTATGTAGACGAAAGGATGAGCTTTCGGTCTTTCTCCTCACATTTATTGTAGCGTCTCTGTTTGGCTTTGAATCCATCTTACCTTCTTCAGTGTCTGTCCCTATGAAAGCCAAAGATACTTTAATTGTGGGGGGAAAGATTATCTCTATCCCCTCTTATCGTGGAAATGAAACCAGAGGATATAATATAGAGCTTACGTGCTGTAGTGATGGGGAAGGTAACTGGTACAGCGCAAATGGAAAGTTATATGTAATATCGAAGCTGGGAAACGAGGACCTGGGAGATGTAGTAGTACTTAAAGGAAAGATGATGGATGGATACTTTTTATCTTCCTCATCTCTAATAGAAAAGCGTAGTACCTTTGGTAGAGGGAGAAGACGGTTCCTTTCATTATTCACGAGAAGCCTAGAGAAAGGGGAAGTGGGGAACTTAACTTCACTATTAATCACGGGCTCCTCTCTTGACGGTTCAAAAGAGATACAGAATATGGGGAGATCTATGGGGCTCAGTCACTTATTTGCTCTATCAGGTATGCATTTGGCTTTTATATTAATGATGACTCAAAAGCCTCTTTCCTTAATAGTTGGGAAACGGGAGGGGGCGATAATATCAAAAATAATCGCTATTATCTTTGTTTATATAAATGGCTTCAGGCCATCGCTATTACGGGCTTTTTTATTGATGATGCTCTCATCATACTTTGGAGTTGGATACGCTCACGTTCTTTCTTTGCTTCTGATGACAAAAACAACTCCATATGTTTTGTACGACTATGGAGCTGCTCTAAGCTTTTCTGCTCTATCAGGAATACTGATCCTTATTGATGGATTTAGAAACACTATGGCTATGATCATGTCCTCCCTCGGTGCTCTCACTGCCACAGTGCCTTTATCGCTGAAGTTGTTCTCCTCTTGGTCTCTAGCTTCACTTTTTTTGTCTATTCCCGGAGGAATTGTAATAGAGATTCTCTTTTTTATAATAGTAATAAATAGTTTTATTCCTAAATTAGATTATATTATTTTACAAATATATGAGATTATTAATAAAATACCATCAATAATACCAGCCCTTACCCAATATGACTTAAAACTCTATTGGCCATTGATGTTTACTACTCTTTCAATCTTCTTATTAAACAAGGCTTTTCCTTTTATAGAGAGGTGGATTATCATCAAGGTATGTGGAACCTCAACTACGACAGCCCTAAAGAGATTGAAAGAGTATTAAATGAGAGAGGACTAGCTATGTCCAAGAAGTTCGGACAGAACTTTCTTATTTCTCCTGAAGGGAGGAAAAGGCTTATTGATCTAATGGAGCTGGAAAGCGGGATGAAAGTCTGGGAGATAGGACCAGGACTAGGTGCAATAACACATATGCTTATTCAAAAGAAAGTTGATCTTACTTCTTTTGAAATTGACCATGGATTTGCATCCCTCCTAACGGAAGTCGCATTCAACGATGAAGAAAATTTTACTCTTATTGAAGGCGATGCATTAAAGACTCTTTTTAAAAAGAGGTTGTTGCCTCTTCCTGATAGAATCGTAGGTAATCTTCCATATAATGTAGGATCCGTGATGATAGGTAAGCTGATTGAGAATTCCTATCTTCCTCCTTTAATGGTTTTTACTTTACAGCGTGAAGTAGTAGATAGAATGACCAGTAAGCCAGGGGAGGATGATTACTCGTCTTTTTCAGTACTTACTCAGATAGATTATGAGAATAAGCTTTCTTTGAAGCTACCTAAAGGTTGCTTCTGGCCCCAGCCAAATGTTGAGAGTGCAGTTGTGGTAATGAGAAAGAGAGAGACGCCGTTGGTTTCTGAGGAACTTAGGCCTATCTTTATTCCTCTTGTAAGAGACTTGTTCCAGCAGAGAAGAAAGACTGTTAGAAATAATCTTAACTCTTCAGAGTATGGAAATATGGGGAAAGAAAAAGTAGAGGAGATAATATCTGGTGCCGGACTCTCTGGTAGTGAGAGGGCTGAAGCGCTTAGTTGGGAAGAACTTATAAAGCTCTCTGAAAGTGCAAAGAGAATTAAGTCTATCTAATTCTTCCCTTCCATATTAAGTATCCTTCGTTAATTGAAGCATAAAGCGCAACAATAGCAATTAACGTTGCTGATAATGTATGTGGAGTATAGCTAAGAGTCAGAGGAAATAGGAAGAGAAGAAGACCTGTAACTTTATTTAAAGCAGTGTGAAGAAGAATCAGCTTCTTTTCCTTTATATATCCAGTCACAATATTCACGACTCTTAACATAAAGATAATTGCAATAAGGGGTGTAACATAAACATTAAGCTGGAGGTGAGGATAGATAGCAATAAACGAAGACAAGCAGAAGACAATGTCACCTATGCTATCCAATATAGAACCGGGCTTTGATGTAGTCTTTGTCTTTCTTGCTATAAAACCATCAAGAATATCTGTGAGGCCCAATAATATATAAAGAGTATCAAAGGAGAGGGAGAGGGGAGAAAGGGATAAGAGAAGGGGAGAGAAGATAATTCTGAGTGTTGTTAGAAAGTTAGCCATAGAAAAAACGGGCCACACTGAGTGACCCGGAAATAAGAAGAGTAAGATTAAACAAGCTTACCCATCTGGACTTTTGCACAAGAAGCAGCGTTAGACTCGTCTGTATCGATGTGCATAGCGAGAGAATAGGAGTTGCTGACTCTGATGACTGTATCGCCATAGATAGTCTTTCTTCCGTTTTCGTTTTCAATGAGGACAGAAACAAGATCTCCATTCTTAACACCAAACTCTGCTGCGTCAGCTTCTGTCATGTGGATATGTCTCTTAGCGACGATGACTCCTTCTTCGAGTTCGACTTCGCCTTTTGGTCCAACAAGCTTACAACCAGCGCTTCCCTTTGTGTCACCAGACTCTCTGATAGGTGCGTTGATACCGATTGAGCGGGCATCTGTTGCACTGAGCTCAACCTGGTTGAGCTTTCTGCATGGTCCGAGGATAGAGACGTTTGCAAGTTCCTTCTTAGGACCTACAACTGTTACTCTCTCGTTTGATGCATACTGTCCTGGCTGTGAAAGCTCCTTCTTAACAGTAAGTTGATATCCTTCTCCAAAAAGCTTCTCAAGTGTTTCCTGTGTTACATGGACATGTCTAGCACTTGTTTCTACCAAAAATTCCTTTGCCATTGGATTGTTCCTCCGTTCTTAATGTATCTTTATTATCGAACAAATTTTGCTTATATACAACATAGACATTTAAAATGAAGATATAGGTAAAACTAAATCTTCTCTATTTGTTGCCCACCATCGTAGAAAAGAATTATCCTCTAGGTATGAAGATTGGTGTCTATGGTCTAGGAAGATTTGGTTCCTTCTGGGCGGAAAGCCTAAGTGGAACAGGAAATGAAGTAGTTGCATATTCCCGCAGTAAACATACTCCTCCAAAAGGAGTAAGGATAGCAACGGAAGAAGAAGTGTTGAATTCAGACCTTCTTTTTTTCTCTGTAGCAATATCATCTTTTGAAGATGTATTGAAAACAGTAGGAAAAAAGATTGGAAAAAACACTATTGCCATGGATACTTGCTCCGTTAAAAAATACCCAATGGAGTGGATGAGTAAGAGTATTCCTGATGATGTCTACACTTTAGGAACCCATCCTATGTTCGGCCCTGACAGCGGAAAGAATGGCCTCTTGGGATTACCTGTCGTAATGTGCCCTATAAAAGAGAAAGATGATAGATATGAGAAAGTGAAGAATCTATTTCTTTCAATGAACCTTAAAGTCATTGAAATGACAGGGGACGAACACGATAGGGATGCAGCCTTCTCCCAAGGTGTAACACACTTTATAGGAAGAGTGTTAAAGGAAATGAAATTGGAAGAGAAAGAGATAGCGACAAAGGGTTATATATCACTCTTGGAGATTGTGGAGCAGACTTGCCATGACCCACTGCAGTTATTCTATGATCTTCAGCGTTATAACCCATATACACGTGATATGCGTCATAGCCTGAGAATAGCACTGGAGAATGTAGGATACAGATTGGAAAACGGAGAAAAGGCATGAAAGTCTATGTATACACTCTTGGATGCCGGTTAAACCAGTGTGAGAGCGAAGCTATTGCCGATAGCTTTTCAAAAAGTGGTTTTGATGTTGTGAAAGACTATGAAGAGGCTGAGATTATAGTCGTCAATACTTGTACCGTGACATCAAAGGCAGAGCAGAAGGCAAGGCGGATGATCAGACTCTTCTCAGCGCGCGGAAAGGTTGTTATTGCAACCGGCTGTTATGCTGAAGTAAATAGAGAAGAAGTGGAGAGCCTTGGAGACAATATTGTAATATTCTCTCTTGGAGAGAAAGCTTCTATTCTGACTCTACCTGAGCACATAGAGAGAATGACGCTTTCTGGCATGGAGCTCCTGGATGCCGTGAAAAGCTTTAAGAAGAGTGAAAGAAGTCCATTCTCCTTTGATGCACACTCGTTCTCATACCACTCCAGGGCATACTTAAAAATACAAGACGGCTGCGATAATAGCTGCGGCTACTGTAGAACTACTATTGCCAGAGGTAAGAGTGTATTCTTGGAGCCTGAGAAAGTTGTTGAAAGAGTAAAGAAGCTGGAAGAGGAAGGATTCCATGAAATAATGCTTACGGGAGTCAACCTGACTAACTACGATCATGATGGAGAAGGACTAGGGGGAGTAATGGAAAAGATTCTCTCCAGTGTGGGGCCGGATATTCGTCTTCGTCTTTCATCTATGGAACCCGATCACGTAGATGATAGGCTCCTTGATGCCATTTCTGACTACAGAGTATTCCCCCACTTTCATATACCAATCCAGAGTGCTTCAGACCATGTATTGAGAATAGTTGGAAGAAAATACTCCATAAGCCATGTGGAATATATAATAAAGAGACTTAGGGAAATAAAAGACGATCCGTTTATTGCATGCGATTGTATTGCTGGACTTCCAGGGGAAAGTGAGGAAGACTGGAAGATGACTTACGATTTCCTCTCTAAAAACGATTTTGCAGCAATGCATGTCTTCCCTTACTCATCCCGTCCTGGAACTCCTCTATACGATACCAAACTGAGAGTTGAAGAGAGAGTAAGAGACGAAAGAGCCCTGGAATTGAGAAAGCTGAGTGAGAGAAAGTCCCGAGAGTATTTGGAGCGTCAAAAAGGGAAGACAGTGGAGATTATTGCCGAAAAAAATGGAGAAGGTACCACTGGAAACTACTTGAAGGCAAAAATAATCGCCCCCCAAGACTACGAGATCAAAGAGGGCGGATTATATAAGGGAAAGATAACTTCTATTTTTCCACTTGAGGTTTCCGTTGAATAATCTTTGTTTCTATAGAGGAAGGTAGAACTCTTGAATAAGGAGGAATATCTTCCTTGACCCATGCGTTTGAGCCGATGACAGATCCTTCTCCCACTGTAATAGGACCAAGGACTGATGCGTTTGCATATATAGTTACATTATTCTCAATGGTAGGGTGACGTTTGATGTCCCTCAATAACATACCGCAGGCATCTTTAGGGAAAGAGAGAGCCCCAAGGGTTACACCTTGATATATCTTAACATTGTCACCGATGACAGTGGTCTCTCCAATTACTACGCCGGTTCCATGGTCGATAAAGAAGCTGTCACCGATCTCTGCTCCAGGGTGAATATCTATTCCTGTGTCAGAGTGTACGATTTCATTTAGCATCCTTGGAATATAAGGAACCCCAAGAGAGAATAGGAGGTGACCGATTCTATGGACTGCAATAGCCTTGAAACCTGGATAAGAGAGAATAATCTCTGAAACAGTCTTTGCAGCAGGGTCTCCTCTGAAACCAGCTTCTGCATCCCTTTTTAGTTTTGATCTGATCTCTGGAAGTGCCTTTAAGAACTCACTTGTAGCGTTCTTTGCATTCTCTGATGCCGTCTTTCTGTCAGTTTTTGTCCTCCATGCAATCTTTGAGCATTGATATAACAGATCTGAAGCGGCTTCCATATGCCTTGAAAGAACACCTTTCAACATTCCTGGAGAAGAAAATTCCTCTCCTCCGGGAAAAAGGAGGGAAAGGAATTCATCCATCATATTTCTAATATTCTCGATACTTGGTAAAAGAAGGTTTTTATCTTCAAAAGAACCTTTAGTTCTTTCGAAAGAGGATACGTAATCGTCAAGAAATGGTGAATAATCAAATTTCATACCTCTATTTTATACTTTTCACCATATTCTTTCTATTATTCATCCTTCTCTCTTCTATCGAGTTTTGCCCTTAGCTTAAGTGTTTCTGGATACAAAAGTTTGCCGCAAATTGCAGCACAAGCAATTTTTACTGCGTCTCCAACGATAAATGGAGTGAGGCCTGTGGCTATTGCCTTTGTCCATGTTGTATCGAGTTTTACTTTAAGCCAGACTATTCCTACAACATAAATCACTACTTCCATAACAAGAAGAACAACTACGTTCCACAAAATGGAGTCCCTCTTCTTTTTTGCCAGGAGAGAACCTACTGGTGCTGAAAGCATGAAGCCGAAGATAAATCCACCGGTCGGACCGAGAAGGGCGGCGAGGCCTCCTCCTGAAGTAAAGATCGGAAGACCAATTGCACCTAGCACAATGTAGATGAGAAGGGACGAAAAAGACGAAAGGGGAGGTAAAAGAAGTGCCGCCAGGAAAATGAACAATGTCTGAAGCGTCATAGGGACAGGAAACATCGGTATCCTGATAAAAGCACCGGCAGCTACTAAAGCTGTAAAAAGGGAAATTAACATAATCATGGCCAAAGGATAGAAATCTTAAATAAAAATAGTCAACCAATTTTTAAATAAGGTTTACAAACTAAGTATATAGTTCTAAATTGTTCCCATGGATACGAAAGTTCAAGTTTTAAACATATTAAATGAAAACGAAGGTAGTTTTGTAAGCGGAGAGAGAATGGCAAATGAAATCGGAGTATCGAGAATGGCCATCAGCAAGGCTGTCGCTACGCTAATAGAACAGGGGCATAACATTGAAGCTGTAAAACATAAAGGATATAGGTTTGATGGTAAGAACGATATCTTTTCAGAAGAATCTTTGCGAGCTGCTTTGAAGAATAGTGGCATAACAGGATATTATTTAGCAGAAACCGTTTCTACCAATATTGATGCCAAACGTCTTTCAAGTGAAGGTGTAAAGCCTCCTTTTCTAGTATGTACAGCGAAGCAGACCGGAGGAAAGGGACGATTGGGACGTCGTTTCGAGTCTCCTCTTGGAGGCGTCTATTTTTCTCTTGTTCTCTCGGGAGACAAGATTGCCTCCCCATCTTTAGTCACAATCTCCGCCGCCTGGGCTATCTCTGATGTGATGGAGCGTCTTACCGGAATAGAAACATCCATTAAGTGGGTGAATGATGTATACATAAAAGATAAAAAGGCTGTAGGAATCCTTACAGAAGGAATAGTAAACATGGAGGAAGGAGGACTAAGCCAAGTTGTAATTGGCTGTGGTGTGAACTTAAAGACAAAAAGAGA
>JALFCJ010000169.1 GCA_022771185.1 Spirochaetales bacterium
TGACTTCTAAGCTCTCTCTTAGCGGGAGGATAGATGTCGTTTCCCTCTTCTTCTGCAGATACTCCCGCACTTGTTATTTCAAATGAATCCTCTAGTCCTTTTTCTTTTACAAGGCTCTTGAATATAAACTCAGCCATAGTGGATCTACAAATATTGCCATGGCACACGAATAGTATTTTAATCACTGTTTATTCCTCCAGAAATACCGTAAAAGACCTTAAACGGGTACGATTTGTAAACCTTTTAATCTTAATAGTTTAGGCTATCGTTACACAATTTCCAAGACAAAGTAAACCGATGAAAACGTAGCAGGTGGTCGTAGTCAAAACGTAGTCAGAATCAACGAACCGACTACCGCGCTTTCACAGGGAACTACTGCCAGTTTACTACTATTTGCCATTCAAATTGTACAGGAAAATGTCATCGTTCAGTCTGGGTTCATCTTACATCGTTAATGTTGTTAGCACAGCATTTCTATAAAATTGGAAACAGCGAAAGGCCATAAAATTATACCATTGTTTTTCTCCAGTCACTAAAAACTACTATGCATTATTGCGAAAAAATGGACTGTCTATATGTCTACTTAATTGACTACTTTCCTATGACAAAATACTTATACTCCGCTTAATATCTGTTTTTAGGTACTTTAAGCGAATTATACCACATTCAGACAGTGGGAGAACAATCAGGGGATTATAAGATCTCCTAGAGAAAATGAGAGCTGTATTATTGTAGGAAGGTGTGCAGATTTTGCCTTTGAAGATATGGATAACGTTTTTAATATCTATATCTATGATCCATATGGTGTGCGTCTGATTCATTATGTGAACGATTTGGGAATGGAGAAAGACATAGCCAAGAAAATGATAATGGAAGTGGATAAGGCAGGAGATGCATACCATATGAACTACGCCGGATACAAAACCATAAAACCTCTTACATGATGATATTCTGATTGATTCTGCATTTTTGGTTATTAACGGAACAGCAGAATTACTGGTAGAGACTATAACGAAAAAATGGGAAAACGATCCAATCTCTATGAGATGCTATACCGATATCTGGAGGTAGTCCATTTATAAGTAAACGTATCTGATGGAATATAAGTTCCCTTTGTTCTTTCAGTTTACTATCTCTTTGCCCCATTAGACCTCTCCTAATGTGGATAATATGGAAATAGTCATAATCCACCTTGAGTGAACAAATTCTATGCTACAGACACAAGGCAATAGACATAGCAAAGCATCTTCTTTAAACTTGTAAGGGCTTCTCCTTGTTTGGATGATGCCACAAGGAGGATAAAATGGACTCATTCTGGAATAATGTCCAGCTTACACCACAGTTCAACGAGCAAGGTGTATCTTGCTATAGCCTCGATGGCAACTACAGGAACAAGTACTACATAATCTCAGAGGCAGAGACCAGAAAACTGATGAACAAGCCTGAGGTCGTAGGCTACGAAGTCTACCGCTCACTGGTCCATTCCACCAGCCAGATGCTCTATTTTCTCAAGTGCAAGGGCCTGATTTCCAAGGCAAATATCCTCTCCATTCTCAGGGGTGCCCTAAACTATCCTCTAGAGGAAGCCTGCTGGAACGAACACATCAGAGTCCATGATATATCCTTCCTCTCCTGTGAGAGAGTCTTTAACGGCAAGAATGTGACGGGTCTGGATGTAAAATACAAAAAGCTGGCTATGATTAATGACTCCACTCTTATGATCGGAGATATCATCGCTTCAGGCGCCACCTTAGTGGAATGCCTACGCTTTGTCATCGATTGCTACAAGGCAAAGGAAATGAAGCTGAGGAACATAGTATTCTTCACAATCGGTGCTAGAAAGGGAATCTCCATTCTCGAAGCCTTGACAGATGAGATCAGAGGCTATTGGCCGGAATTTGAAGGATTTATAACCATCTACTATGAAGGAATCTTCAACTGCTATGAGGAAGGGAACAAGGGTGTAAGCGGTATCAACGCCTCTGACATCGACTTCTACTGGAAGGGAGGCATAATCTCTCCTGAATTCAGAAGAGAAACCCTCTCCATGCGTGAAGCCCTCTTCGAGAAGTGCACCATCTACGATGGAGGTGCCAGACGATATGAAATCAAGGAGCACATAGATGAAGTCCTAGAGTTCTGGAACCACATTCTTGAACATGCAGACACTATAGACATGAAAACGCTGACGGAGGAGAAACTGGGCCACAGCCTAGACATTTCATACTCCGACTGGCTTGAAGACACTCACTATGAGAACCTGGACAAGGACCTTACCTGGTGGCTATATACCCAAGAGAAGGGCTTCATCATGAGTCTCGACGGAATTTCACTTAAGGAAATGGCAAAAAAACGCATCAGCGCTTTCACTACAACCCTGACAAAATACATAATCTGACCCCGAAAATATAAAAGAATAAATCTATGGCAAAAGAAACAACACAAGTAGTCGATATCGACTACGCAGAAAACGCCGTCCCAAGAACTGAAAGAAGAAGCTTTCTGACCATGTTTATGATCATGCTTGGCTTCACCTTCTTCTCGGCTTCCATGTGGGTAGGACAGCAGCTTGCTGACGGTCTCGACCTTCCTGGCTTTATCGGCGCACTAATCGTAGGAGGTGCAATACTTGCCCTCTATACTGGTCTTTTGGGCTATGTCGGCGCTAAGACAGGACTCTCCCTCGATCTTCTTGCAAGAAAGGCTTTCGGAACAAAAGGTTCCTACCTTCCTTCTGCAATGATATCTTTCACCCAAATCGGTTGGTTCGGTGTCGGTATCGCAATGTTCGCAATTCCTGTAGCAAATGAACTTCTCGGAGGCAGCAAGGCTGCTGAATGGATACTTGTCATCGTAGCGGGAATCTGCATGACAGCCTCAGCCTACTTCGGTATCAAGTCCCTCACCGTCGTCAGCTACATCGCAGTTCCTTGTGTCGCAATCCTCGGTACAGTTGCCATGATTCTTGCTGTAAAGCGTGGTGATATGACACTGGTTCAGCAGTTTGCAAAGAGTTCCGGTTCCCTTACCGTCATCTCAGGTGCAGGCCTAGTAGTCGGTTCCTTCGTCTCTGGTGGAACTGCAACTCCTAACTTCTCTAGATTTGCCAAGGATGGAAAGGCTGGCGTCATCACAACGGTCATCGCCTTTTTCATCGGAAACTCCCTCATGTTTTTCATGGGCGGTATCTCTTCAATTTACGTAGGAGGTAACGATATCTTCGAAGTAATGCTCAATCTAAACCTCTTCTATCTGGCAGTCTTGGTCCTTGGACTCAACATATGGACAACCAACGACAACGCACTCTACTCTGCAGGTCTTGGTCTTGCCAACATCTTTGGCCAAAAGAAGAAGCCTATGGTCCTAATCTCAGGTATCTTCGGCACCCTTGCTTCTGTCTGGCTCTACTGGAACTTCTGCTCCTGGCTCAATATCCTAAACTGTACACTTCCTCCATGTGGAATCATACTTGTCCTCTCCTACTTCCTAAACAAGAAGGACTATGAAAACACAGAGGTAAAGACAGTAGTCAACTGGTATGCAGTCATCGGTGTCGTCATAGGTGCAGTTGTTGCCAACATCCTCCATTGGGGCGTAGCATCCCTAAACGGTATGGCAGTTGCCACAGTCTGTTACCTTATCGGTCACTTCACACAGAAGAAGGCTTGATCTCCATAATATGTTTTTAGAGACCACAGGCTCTTCTTCAATGACTTTTGAAGTACACTCTTCATTCGGATGACGTGTCCACGCATTATCAGAAAAGATATCGATTCTGAGTAATGTTAATGGAGTTTCAAGGTTAATCACCTGATGATAAAATTCGGCCCTCACAAGATACGTACTGTTAGGAGGCGGGTGATGGTCTTTATCATGCACAAATTTAATAGGATAACAGCAATAAAAAGACAAATACGAACATGATTAGAATCATAGGTATCCACAGTTAATCACTGTTAATCACCAATAATAAGAGAAATTATGCGGCTGTTTTACATGCTCTAAACAATTTAGGCAAAGACCTTCTTATAGCCAAAGACAATGAGATGGGGAGGCAGCTTCAGGTCAGAACCTAATAAATAAAAACGTGCACCAAAAAGAGATAAAAGTAATTCAATTTGAATGATGGCAATTCTTTATCTATGAACAATAGCAAATACTTTTTTCTCGATATAAACACAACAAGACCTGATAAATCAAATAGGCACTTAGATACTTAGGAACAAATCAATAAAACATTAAAGATAATAGCCGACAATGATGAAAAGTTGAAATCCCTTTTGTCGGCATATAGAAAGATTGTAAGGAAGAGTCATTTCTCCCCATCTACGTTACGAAAAGTATTTATCTTCCCTCTTGATATACTCCTCTACACTGAGTCCAAGCCTACCTGCAGCAACCTCTCTATTTAAGAGTCCATCTCTTCTGAGTTTAAAAATTGTTTCAGATATTCCTTCTTCCTTGCTGTCTTTTATCAAATCTTCAATTGCCTTGCACACAGCATTTCCTCCACCGTCTATATCTACGCTTGCTAGCTCCGCGACCAGCTTAGCCGTCACTTCGTCAAGTTTCTTGAATCTCTCCTCACTACTAATATAACCGCAAAATGCATCTTTGTCCGACTTATATTTGATCACCTTCAAGACTAGGTCCAAATCGGTCTTGAGTCCGTCCATCTCCTCCTCTCCCATTCCATGGGGGTCTATCACCAGCATCCTGACATTCACCATCAGCGGTCCCAATAGTTCCAAGTCCTCCTTGGAGAAGTAGTCCTCCAATCTAGTGGGGCCCTTCCACTCTCCTTCACTCATATTCAACACCACTATGAATACTGGCTTTAATTCCTCCTTGAGGCTCAGCTTCCAGTCATAGATTAGAAGGGATGTTATGCCGGCCCTAATGAGCATATGAGCGTCAAACTTGGACTGGTTCTCAAGCCCCATAAGGCAGAATGTACTGCTCTCATCATTTGACAGTGTTATCTTGTATAACTTGTCCAAAAGCTTCTCTATAGAAATCTTAGTGTCCATGAAGGACACAACAGGATCCTCTATAGTAAGATCAGTAAGCTCGGCATTTACACCCATTCTCTTCAATGCGAGCCTTACTATCTCCCTAGCTCTCTCTGGGTCTGAGAAGTAGAGCTTCGACGCCCTGTCTTTTCCTTTCTCCATTTTTCCTCCTTATATTTATAACGCGAAAAAAAGGAAAAATGACGAAATGTAAAATAAAGGTTTTGATGTTTTATACTTTATAATTTGAAATAATATAAGGAATTAAATTTTTTTTGTTTTTACACTAATAATTCCCAACCCACTCTGAAAAGTTCTCAATGGAAATCCCATCTATAAATACAACGGACTATTATTGTAGGACAGAACAACCGTGCCGTCTTTTTTCAAGATGAGCTTCTTGTAGTTTGCCTGGCTATCAATTTAAAATCTAAAGTCACATATAGTCATCAGGCCCGACCAAATATCTTAATTATACAAAAGATTGCAAATCAATTATTTAAACAACACATTTCTCAAAATGGTATGATCTTTAAAAAGGCTCATCAGTAAACTGAGAATCACTTTTTTACTAAATGAAAAAAGTCGGCGTTCTTAAAAACAACCGACTTCCATACTGCCCAGAACGAGACTCGAACTCACACACCGTTGCCGGAACTAGGACCTGAACCTAGCGCGTCTACCAATTCCGCCATCTGGGCAAATCTGAAAAAGATGGTAACTTGTATAGAGATTATGTGTCAAGCAAGGCTAGCC
>JALFCJ010000026.1 GCA_022771185.1 Spirochaetales bacterium
ATAAGAGACTGTATCCCAGAAGTGAGACAGAATCTTAAAGATAAGGTCTACACTGTAGAGCAAGCGTTAGAGTACGCACCATTCTCACAAGAAGTGCAGACAAAGGTTTTTAAGGAACTAGGCAAAACTACAAGCATAAAACCATCTTCTATAAGAAGTTTTCTTAACGCAAAAGTAGGAAAATCTCTTGCTGAATGTACTGATGACATCGTTGAGTCAAATCTATACTGCGGTCATTCATGTCTTGAATGTGAGCATAATCTTGCTTGTGATGGCGTTCTTTTTTGCGATGGAGTCACCAAAGAGGAGAGCGTATGCTCCAAGGTGGCCAATTATTATGGCAAATATACCGAGTACGCAAAGAGCCTTGGTGTGTATTATATAACAAGCAGTGAAATCGAGACCGCTGGATATACGGAAGGCAAGAAAGGCTATTTCTCATATGACGACAGCTATAAGCAGAATCATGAAGGTTATACAGAAGCGATTGATGAGAATGGAAAGAGATGCTTCGGAGGCGGTAAATTCATCACTCCACCTTCAGCTGTAAATCCAGAGATCAAAGAGTTGGAGGAGTCGCTAGAGAAGGAAGAAGAATGGCTCGGAGAGCTTCTGGAGAGCGTTACTAAAAACATTATGAAGAGGCTCTATGGTGAATCTGCAAAAAAGATTATCGAGGTATTAAACACGCTCGACAAAACTTCTCAGAATGCCTTTGTTGCTGTCCTAGAACACTCGGACATGGAGCTAGAGAAAGACGATGACTTAAATTACAAGCTGATGCACTCTCTTATGGATCAGCATCCTGGCATCATATCTAAATACAGCACCATATATAGGATTAAGGCTGGAGATAAACCGTCTGAGATTTTCAAGAAGTATTATGACCATCTTGCTGGAACAGAGGATGCAGATGACATCCGCAGAATAGATGTCACCGCAACCAACATAAGAGACTTCAACAACAAACTAAAGGAGCTAAGAAAAAAGGAGGCATCAAAGTGAAATACTCAATCCATAATGTCATTGTAGTCCCATCAGAAGAAGATAAAGTGAAGCTGGTAGGAAGAAGCGTATTTGCAGGCGACAATATTCCAGAGTTAATTTTAAATGCCCAAACTGGAATAAATAGAAAAACTCTTATGGAAATAGTAGGTGGTAATAAACCTTTTATGTGTGCTAGTCCCTCTGAATCTGGCGGATACTCGGCGATTATAGTGGAGAAGAAATATACACCTTTTGATTCATATGATGCTTTTAGAGATTCTTATGCAGAGAGGATAGGAGCATCGGCGGTTTTTCTTCTCAAAGATAAAGAAAGAGAAGATCCATATACGCTAATAGTCACTGGATGGAGGGATAGCGGCCTTATAGTGGCTGGATGCGAATATAGCTGGGAAGAGCTTCTTAAATTCTACACATTCACAGATGGATCTCCTGTCGGAGTTTTGGAAGAGTAGGCAGCCTATGACAGAGAAGCGTTATTATTGGTTCAAGATGTCTTCAGACTTCTTTGAAAGAGATGATGTCAAATGGGTCTTATCAAAAAGAGATGGCTCAGACTACATCATAATTTATTTGAATCTTTGCTTAAAAAGTTTATGTAATGGTGGCCTACTTTTTTCAAAAGTTGGCGAGATGATTATACCTTACGACTCAGACTCAATTTTTAGAGAATTAGGAGGAAGATATAAGGAATCTACGATACTTGCAGCTATTTCTTGTCTTACTCAAGCAGGGCTTATACATCTTTGTACTGAAAGTAATTGCTTGGCAATCTCCAATATTGAGAGCTTTATAGGAAGTGAAACGGAATCGGCAAAGAGAATGAGGAAGATGAGAAGTAATAAAGCGTCACTTTGTTACAACGATGTTACAAAATGTGACGTCACATTACCGTCACAAGGTGTAACAAGTAACGTAACATTAAGCGTAACATCTGACGAACATCAAGAAAAAAGAAAAGAAAAGGAAGATAAAAGAAAAGAAATAAAAGAAAATACATACAACAAGTTAAAACTTGTTGTTGTAAAAGAAAGTAAAAATCCATGTGACGCTGAAAGTGACGCATTAGTATGCAGTTTTCCATCTTTGAAGGGGGATGTAGATATCTTCCAGAGCTATGTAGATGAGATGTCAGAGACTTTTCCAGCTCTTGATATCCTATGTGAAATCCGCAAAGCCAAGAACTGGTGCATCGCAAATCCAGCAAACAAAAAAACAAATATTTCACGTTTTCTGTTTAACTGGTTTTCAAAAGCTCAAGACAAAGCTCCACGCACAAAGTCCAGCCAGAGCTATCAGCAACAGAATAATCGCATTCAACCTTCAATGGCATATCAGGCTACAGAGGAGATAGACAGTCTATGAGTGAAAATTTTACAGCATCATTCATGTCAGCTTTGGCTAGTTTTGAAAAAACACATGGATACAAAGCCTCTGGCGCAGAGCTTGAGTCACTTAAAGCGGCTCATGTCAGAAAGTTTTGGCGGGGCATGGCATCAAGGCTTTTTTCTGTCGATATGGATCAGCTTTCAGAGGAAGAACAAGACGAGCTTATTGAAAAAGCCAAAAGGAAAAACGATGAAACGGTTATGGCCAAAGAGCTAGAGGCAAAGAGAGTCATGCATGGCATGAATGCAGACAGACAAGATTCTGCATACAGATATTTCCTTTCTACAGTACCTCCTCGCTACATCGATGCACAGCTTTCAGATTTCTCATCATCTTCTACTGTCGCAAGTCATATCCTTAACGGAGGTTCGTGTTTAATCCTTGGGCCAGTTGGAGCTGGGAAAACAAGGCTTATGTATGC
>JALFCJ010000216.1 GCA_022771185.1 Spirochaetales bacterium
GCCTTGCTTCCATATGCTCAGGAGAGGAGGGAACGCTGCCAGCCGACATCGATACCTCAAATAACGACTATGCAATAACAGACGAGGCAATGATCCTAAACTCAGAGCCCATATGTAAAGGTTGCAGGAAATTAATCCTGACAGAAGAACAGCTGTCGTTCTTATTTTCTCAAGACAACATATCTACAGATTATACTGATATCAAGTCTTTAAATAATTGTGATTTAAATCGGACAGATCTGCATCGAAAAGCAATCGAACTGGCAGAAAATGTGAAGTTTGACAATCTTTTTATTTGGAAAGAGAGAATAAATGAGGACTCCACGATCATCTATGAATTATCTGAAGACCACAGATATATTTATTGCGTTAATTTAGAGTTCAATAAGGGTGCAATTAGAAAAGACATTGAATCGGGTAATATAACTAGAAGTTCCTATATTTTTGACAGCATACTGTCTTCCGATTATGATCCGAATTCCTATACATATGAAGCCATTTTTGATAGAGGCGAATACGAAATGCGTAATACCTTTCAATTTAATCTTCCCAAAGGTTTTCACGGCATTAAGGAATTTGATATATCTTTTGCAGAATCTGATGAGTTTTATCTCGATGAATATACCGGTGTATATACTAGTGAATACGAATATACAAACAGAAATGATGATGAATTTCTCATTTGGCCTAACTATGACGGAATGTCGGAAGAAGAACTGGTGAAAGAGCTGTTTGTCGCAATCAATCGATTAAGGACCCGTTCCGTATGGTGCCTTTTAGATAAGTACAATGTTCCATCCGACTCTGTAGACCCTATGACAGGAGAAACTGCTCTTGATGCAATACAAAGACTCTATGCCAAGTACAATGGGAAAGAAAATCCGAGGAGTGGATATGGACTCTCGTGTTTCAGGATACTCAGAATGATTCAGCTTAAGGAAAAACAACGTGTATCAAATCAAACAAGTAGCGATTGACCTTACTAATTCATGCTCCAAAAACTGTTCTTTCTGTTATAACAAGAGCCACAGTGACGGCGATACCTTGTGGAAACCGAAAGAAGTGGTTTCTTTTGCCCTGGATTGCTTTGAGAACGGTGTAGAGGCATTCTCTCTCGGAGGAGGAGAACCTCTGGAGTATGGCGGTATTTTTGAAATAATCGACAGTATCAAAGAATACTTATATACAACTGTAACCTCCAACGGACTAAGGCTTCTAGACAAAGCTTTCTTTGACGAATTTACCCACCATCTTCCCGATAAGATCCATATAAGCATCCACTATCCAGAGGATGAGAAAGAAGTAAACAGAGTCATCTCAATGGTAAAGAAACTGGAGGAATATCCGGTTAAGAGCGGTATAAATCTTCTTGTTTCAACAAAGAACATCAGTGAATCGAAACATGTTTTGAGAAAACTAGAGGAAAACAATATAGGAAGAGACAGAATAATTGTGCTTCCCATGAAATATCGATTCTCTCCCTCAAAAAAAGAGATGATCGCAGTTACAGAAGGAAAGCCCTTTCAAAGTCCGTCTTGTTTACTTGGATGTAAAAGACCTCTGTCTTATTGCTCCGTGACATGGAACAAAATGGTCTCCCCTTGTAGTTATAGTCCAAGTAAAGAGGAACTGAAAGATATCTCATTTGATGGATTGATGAAAGCTTTATCAAAAGTTGAGTTTATGAGTTGCAAAGCATAGATGTATAAAAGTAAACGAGGAGTCATTTAATCTTAATCAAAAAGTAAAACAAGAGAATGTCACACTTGACATTATATCTGAGGAAATCAAGAATTAGTTGTACCCTAAAACAGGGCATCTAGGTCGGCGTAATAGTCGTGGTTTGCACGGGTACAAATCCATCCTAATAGGGTGGATTTTTTGGTAGCATTCAGAATAAAGTTTTCTCACGTCAGATATTTTCTTCAAGTCTACTTTCAGGTGTTGTTTCTGGAAGCTTTTACAATAATTGAGATACATTACGATATGCAATTCCATCCTTACTATTCATATCTTTACCAAGATACAAAACATACCTACCTGTAATATTTCCATATCGGGATCTGTCCAAAGATAACTTTTCTTATCTATAAGTTGCTTACCTTGTTCTCTGACATATTGGCTACTATGCTTGATTTCGTATAGGGCACATGCATTAAACAACGAAGACTTCCTGTTTCTGATGGACAAGCTGGGGTACAGGAAGCTTGAGTCGGAGATGACCGTCACGGGGGCAGGGTGGTGACCAAACTCGACCTCACCTCACAGCTGAAGGCGTTGATTCAATAGGACATTTTTTTCTTCTTTTTCAGAGGCTCAAAAGTCCTAAACTTGGAAGAAGTAAACTCAACTAATAAGCTACAAAGATTATTCTTTTACTTTTCAAATTGTCCCCGATATTCTTTGCCAATAATAAGGGAAAGATTTTTTCTTATCAAAGTAATCCAGTATCGGTGACAAATGGCTCTTTTGGAGAATTGAAGAAAAGACTGGAAAGAAGCTGTAAATTGAATAAAGTGATTTTAACACTATTTTGTGTCGTATTATGTTTTCTGCTCATAGGCTGTGCTGGCATAAAAAGTGACAAAAGGGTGGAAAACTACTTGGTATTGGTGAATAAACAAAACCCACTTCCTGATGGTTGGGAAGATAGACTTGAAACTGTAACGGTCACTAATTCAGTGGGAGATGAAGTCCAAGTCGAGAAAAAGGCATATGATGCGTTTTTGAAACTAAAAGAAGACTTGGAAGAAAACGATGGCATCTACTTGGAATTGGACTCAGCTTTTAGAAGCGTAGCCTCACAACAGGAGATAATGGATCGTTACATAAAGAAGTATGGAGAAGAATATGCAACAAATACTGTGGCAACACCCGGGTACTCCGAACACCATACTGGACTTGCTTTAGATTTGTATTTCAAGCTAAAAACCGACGATGGATCTTTTACTGATGTATATTACAACGAAGATCTAGTGAAGTATCCAGAAATATGGAAAAAATACATGCAAAACTGCAGCATTACGGCTTTATCCTTCGATATATCGAGGGTCAAGAACACATTACCGGTTACTCGTATGAGCCATGGCATATCCGATACGTCGACGCCCCCAAAATAGCGGCATATATTATGACCACCCCCGGTATGACATTAGAAAGCTTTTGGGAACATGCAGAGCTGAAACCAAATTGTGAATAGAGATAATTAAGTATAGCTAAGTGTCGATTATTCTCAGCAAGAATCAGGTAAAGCCATGCTTAACATCTATTATTAAATGGAAAAGAGGGGAAGCACTAACCTATCCGATTAAAGTGGATTTACAATCACTTTTCTTCTGACTTTGACATCTTTACCCTGCGTAATAATGACTTGAGGTTGTCGTTTACGTCTCGGGTTTTATCGTAAATCTCATCATCAGCAGAAAGAATAAGATGGTCCTTGCCCTTTTCCATTAACAATCATAAGACTTGTTTATAGTATCAGAGCCGTAGGTTAATCAAAAAGCAGTTTCCAACTTGTGTAAATGCACTTACTTTTCCAATGACATTCCTATTACATTTGAAATATATTGTCGAAATTCATAACACCATTTCCTTTTTTTTGATACAATCAAATGAGAAACAATACACTTTATATTCTAATACTGGAGGTAAATATGAAAAGACTTTTCCCTCTATTGATGATTTTTATTATTGCAATATTTATTATTGGTTGTGATAACAAAACACTTCGTGTATAAAATCTTATAAATTAATAGATTGATAGATTGATAGAAGAGGGGCTGTGCTTACTTGAAAATATTTCATGCACAAGCCCCTTTTTACTAATTGTAATTATTCAATCACTTTCCAGCTGGAATCAAATCCATGAGAGACCTTGTCACTTGGAGAAACGACCTTCATAGCTTTGACATATTCACCGATTTGTGTTGGAACCGGCGCCCTGTCAGATCCTAAGAACTGGCTTGCTGTCCAGAAGCAATCAGCTTCACTCTTTCCTGTAGCTTCAGCAAATCCATATCCACCAGATAGTCTATAGGAGTTGAGAGCGACCTTTACAGAGCCTATTTCCCTAATATCAACACCATTAATCTCTGCCTTTACAAGTTTTTTACCGTTCTCCAGAGATGGATCAATTACATAATCGACGCCATAGAAGGTATCAAGTCCATATATTGATACGCCCTCTCCCATGGCTGCTTTTCCATCTTTAATTGTGTACATATCAGCGACACAACTCATCCAGTTGTACAGTTCCACGCCTGTCAGTTCCACTGCACAAAGAAGGTTATTCGAGTATCTATATAGCTTAGACAGCTCAAGAGTAGAAATAGTATCGCCATCAGAAGGTACAAAACTAAGATTTCTGTTTGAATCGGTGCCAAATACAGGAGATGCGATAGAGACAGTTGCACCTTCAACACCTTCACTCTGCCATGTACACCAAATCTGAGCCTTATGGATAAAGTCCATCAATGCTGTCTGGGAAAGAATCATATCGTTATTGCTCTTTCCTTCAGCTTGCACTCTAACACTATTCCATCCGTTATCAAATGTTCCGATAGGAGAACTTGCCCACTGATATGTTTCATCATACCAATCATCCATCATTAGGCTAAGTGTCTCATCCGGAGCAACACTGTCGAGGGATGTGAGAGACGACTCAATATCCACCCCTGCAACCTTCCCTTTTGCAAAATTAATTGTAAGAATACTCTCGGTAAGAGCCTTTCCTCCACCATTAACAATAGTTACATCCTTTCTTTCATTATTCTTAGTAACTGTAATATTGGGCTGGTGGTCATGACCGCAAATAAATAAATCAACACCATTTGTCGCCTCTGCGGCCATAAAGGTCTGGCTCTCAAGGCTAAATTCATCAGCACTTCCAAGTCCGCTATGAACTGCAACTACTACGATGTCTGCCTTCTCTTTGTTTTTTACTACATCGACCCATTTATCGATTTCATTTGCAAGAATGCCTTCCGGGTTCTCCAATGAAGAGAATGATAAATTAGGATAATTTGTTGCCAAGTCCCAGTTTGCATTAGCAGCATTACCAAGACCAATAACAGCAACTCTAGCCTTTAAACCATCTTCAAACTTAAAGTCGAAGATTTCATATGGCTGATAGTAAGATTCTCCTGCTTTTGCCTTATTTCCATGTACGTTTACGCCATCTTCAATAAGTGTAACGTTACCACTCAAGCAGCTGATACCATTATTCTCTGCAAATAAAACTTGAACATCTCTCTGCTGAGGAAGGAAATTAAACTCATGGTTACCCATTGTCCACACATCATAGCCGATGTAAGACAATGCACTTACCATTGGGTTAATCACATCCATCTTATAGTTAATGGCATATTGAGCCATTAAGGTTCCCTGAATCGTATCGCCGTTATCGATGACGATTATATCATCACCAAATTTCTCTCTGGCGTTATTGACAGCTGTAGCAACTCTTGGCATTGATGCTGCGTCTTCTTTAGAAGTTGCAACATCCTTACTTGCAGCCCTGCCGTGCATATCTGTTGTCGAGACCACTGCAATCGAATGGCTAGTAGGCCCCTTTTCTATACTTGTACAGGAAACGACTAAACAGATAGCGACAAAAAGTAATAATACCTTTCTCATACGGAAAAAACCTCACTACAAACCAAGAATATATTTAACTACTGAATAATACAATCCTCCATTAAGCGAAGAATAACAATGCAGCTCTAAGAAAATATTTATCTGCTTTTTGTGGGGTGAACGGAAAGCATGAGGATAATATAGTGTCAGCATAGGACAAACAAACGGGGATGCGGACATTTTCTTGGACTAACAATCTCCTGATTATAACTGCTTGCAAGACCGACGAATCAAAGGAATTCTACATCAGAGCTTGCATTGAGAATCACTACTAGTTCAGTCTTACTCGTAGTATATTGCAATAACTCCTAAGTTCAAACTTTATGGTCGGGCATACATATTTTGTAGCTAATATGAAGAATCAGATGTCTTCGGTTGATATTGCTTTTCGCCGTAATCTCCTCAAAGGTGATTTTTATCTAATCATATTCTCATCAAAGAGTATTGAATTCCAATCATATTCTCGTCATAATCTAATCATGGCATACATCTGGCAAGATCAATCATGGCCGAACTTCACATGGGACGCAGCGAGATTGCTCCCAATCCTTTCCTCCGCATTGCGCATGGAAACAGCTTTCGTCGAGAAGATGAAAGGACTGGGAAAGAAGGGAGAGGAGCTCACCCTTGAGACAATGGCAGACGAGGTCATTTCCTCAAGCGCAATAGAAGGCATATACTTCGACAGATCCTCTGTCCGTTCATCCATACTCCGTAGACTTGGTATAGAGAAAGAAGGAATCGAGACTAGGGATAGGCATGCGGAAAATGCCGCATCCCTCCTGATTGGGGCCTTGAAGGAAAAGGATAAGGTGCTTACGGAAGAAAGCCTCTTACACTGGCAATCGATCATCTACGAAGGCTGGAATGACAACAGAGGAAGATGGAGGACAGAGCCTGTCTACGTCATATCAGGTCGATATGGACATGAGAGGATACACTTCGAAGGAGTACCAGCAGCCAAGATACCAGATGAGATCAGAATGTTCCTTGACTTCGTGAACAACGATGATGGGACAGAGCCATTCTTGAAGGCGGCCATTGCCCATCTCTGGTTTGTTACAATCCATCCATTTGCAGACGGCAACGGAAGGATCTCAAGGACGATAATGGAGCTTCTCCTTGCACGAGCCGATGGCACTGAACACCGCTATTACAGCATTTCCAAGGCAATTCTCAGCAACAAAAAGGACTACTACGACATCTTGGAGAAGACACAGTCTGGGAATCTGGACATAACGGAATACCTCATATGGTTCTTTGCAATGCTCAAGGAGGCAGTGTCATCATCAGAGGAATCACTCAAGGCAACTCTTTCCAACACAGCAATCTGGGATAAGCTCAGGAATATCCCACTCAACGAAAGGGAGAAGAAGATGCTCCGTCTCATCATTGATGGCTTTTCTGGAAAGCTTACAGCAGAGAAGTGGGCAAAAATCACGAAATGTTCCCATTCGACAGCATTGAGGGACATCACGGATCTCTTGGAAAAAGGTGTCCTTTTGAAGGAAAGAGGGAAGACAAAGAGCGCATCATATGCTCTTGCTCCGCAGTATACCCCTTGAAAACAGAGCTGAATGCTACGATTTCCATTTTCGTAAGGGATTATATTGATTTTATTGTAACAATGTATATGACGCTGTTATATGAATGATAGCTCTATCTCCATCTCTTTCCTTCCATCTCTGACTGATATTACAGAAGATGAAAAGGATTCATCATTGTTTGATGATTTTGGTACCATTCCTACTCCAAGGAAATAGTCTTCACTTCACCTTTTTGTAAAGAACAAGTGCAATAGAATTACTATTGACCACGGAAGAATAATTGTTTTTACTTAATACGTGACCTGATTCGAAACGGTAGGCGGTTCTAGCTCCATGTCGCTCTTACGGCGTGGAGGTCTTTCCTCCATAGATTAATCTAAAGGAGGTGACTGATATGTCAGATTATGAAACTTTTAGTTTGGTAATATTGATTATCGGTTTAGTAATCTCAGCGCTCTCGCTCGGAATTACTATTGGGAAAAGAGATAAAAATAATCGCCACTAGTTCCACCAAGATCTATAGCGGCGATTTTTACTGTTAATAACTTGGAGTGAACACCGTCTATCGACAGGTCACTTCCTATTTGTATAATAACCTCTCAAAGCTTAATGAGTCAATCATTTGGTTTTCTGTATCAATAATCACTTTCTTCTAATTCTTCGATTTAGCTATAATATACAACTGAATATAAAAAAGACTCTAAGCATTACACCTAGAGTCTTGTTCGTGAGAGACGGGGATCGAACCCGAGAGTTTTTGATAAATTAGGGAAATTAGAGAAATATTTGCTTTCTTTATTTATACTTAATTTCTTCCTTTTGCTTTAATTTCCTCTATTATATTCCAAAAGTTTTTCTCAAAGTTTCCTCAAAGCACCATTAAAAGTTTCCCATTTTCCCGCAGATGAATTTTTTAACTACGAAATCTAGGCTTTATCAACACCAAGAAATGCGGTTTTTCCTACAATCATAAACCCTTCTGTTGTGTTTTTGGTTCTGACTCCTTTGCATAAACATGCAATTTGGGAATCCATATCTATTTGATTCCCTATCAATGTTTTTCTTTCAATTCTCCTCAGCATGTAAATCGTATCGTTTTGATTCACATAGTCATTATTAGGCTATTTCTACAATAGAAGCTTTACTATTTTCAATTAATCCAAATTAATCTACATTGATTTTTTTCTCTAGTTCACATATATTATAGATAGCTGGATAACCAGTTAGGGGCTGGTCGATAGACCCGGGTCCCCCTCAAGAGCGGGCAGGACGCCCGCTATTTTTATTTTCCAGGGAGTAACTAGTGAAAGAGCTAAGCATATTCGTTGACGAATCA
>JALFCJ010000236.1 GCA_022771185.1 Spirochaetales bacterium
CTCGTTTTTAAGAAGAACGAGAGGAAGAGAACTACCAAAGCAACAAAGATCAAAGCTGTCACAAGCTTATAAGACTGGGAAAGGAACGTAGAAGAGAGCAGGCTCTTCATCATTGTGAAGATTGTAGTGGTCTTATTCATATTCAATAGGGAAGAACCACCCATAATGGCGATGTTTATTGAATAAAGCCCTGTGTTTACAATTATTCCTGATAAAAGGCTGTCGATTCCCATTTTTGTCTGCAACAGAGATGTTATCAACCCCGATAATACTCCTGCACCCATGGCAGCAGGAATAGACAGAAGGGGATGCCCAGAGAGCGCTGTAACAGCACCAACGACTGCTCCTAAAGTGAAGCAGCCGTCAGTAGAGAGGTCACATACATTGAGCATGGAGTAGCTTAAGAAGAGAGCCAATACAGTAAGGGAACTTATCAGGCCCAATTCAAGGGCGGTTGTTCCAAGTCCAATTATTGTTTCCAGCATTTTATATCCTTATAGTTCGCTGAAGCTTTCAGCTGTTGTAATTGCAGCAACCTTTGTGCAGTATGGAGCGAAAATAGATGAGAGATTATCAAAATCATATCCAAGCTCTGCTGCTGTTTCAGTATTAATAGTAGCTGTACCATTGTCGAAAGTGCGGACAGGGGTAGAAGCAGGATCTTTTCCATCAATGAGGATCTCAGCAACCATCTTACCTGTTTCTCTTCCAAGGTTAGCATAGTCTACACCATATCCAAGGAAAGCTCCATTGAGAGCGAATGAGTCTGCTCCTGTGAACTGAGGGATACCTGCAGCATTGAAAATTTCATAGATTGAAAGCTCTGCCGTCATGATAGTGTTGTCACTAGGAGTAAAGACTGCATCGACCTTGTCTGCAACTAAAGCTTTTGAAGCAAGAATTACTTCATCAACTGTCGTTCCCATTCTCTCTGCATATGCAATACCCTTCTTTTCCAGATACTCTTTTGCTGTCTTGATGGCAGTTGTAGAAGAATCTTGTCCTGCATCATACAGTAAACCCACCTTATCTATTTCAGGATTAAGGGCAAAGATTAAGTTCATGACAGCAGTAGTATCCAAGAAGTCACTTGTTCCTGTAAGGTTTGCTCCAGGAGCGGAGAGTGATGATACGATTCCGGCAGCAAGTGGGTCGGAAACGGCTGCAAATACTACAGGTATATTATTGTCTTCTGTAGCAGCCTGCATAGCCATGGCCACAGGAGTTGCAACACCAACCATAAGATCCACGTCATCTGCGATGAAGTTAGCTATTATCTGGGCAAGAACATTTGCATCTGCGTTACAGTTGTCATATTTTATATCAAACTTTACACCCTTCTCGCTTTCGATTTCAGAAAGCTGGGACTGTATGTTTTCACAAATCTGATTTAAGGAAGCATCATCTACAAAGTTACAGATTCCTACTTTGTATGTTTTTACACTTGATTCTTCCTTACTGCCATTGGCAAAGACGGAGACGAGGGCGAGAGAGACAATAAGAAGTATAGCGATGTATTTTTTCATTTTTTTATTTCCTTATTATTAGAGATTTTTTCTGGATAATTTGTCACTCTTTAGGCGCCCCGCGCCAGAATCTAGTTGTTCTTTTCATATCCTTTTCCTTCATCGATGAACCTATTGTTACTCTCTATAGTAACACTTGTCAATAGGTTTTAGAAAGAAAATTACTATTTATAGAAACATTTATTTTTCCCCGTACAATCTCCCTATACTCTTCTTCACTTCATAAAAGACCCTGTCTTTGTCGATAGTCTTAAATTCTCCCTTCTCATATAGAATCTTTCCATCCACCATTGTCATACACACATCGCTTCCTTGTGCTGAATAAACCAACAGGGCTTCAGGATTGAGGTTTGGTGTAAGGTGAGGCTTATTTACGTCAAAGGCTACTATGTCAGCCTTCTTTCCTACTTCCAAACTACCTGTATCTTCCCTTCCCTGGGCTTTCGCTCCATTGATTGTGGCCATCCTCAGTACAGTGTTTGGATTCATGACTGTAGGATCTCCCAATCTGCCATTATGGATAATGGATGCAAGGTGAATCTCTTCCATGAAATTCAAATTATTATTGCTGGCAGCTCCATCTGTGCCCAAGGCGACATTAACGCCCTTCTTGATCATCTCGGGAATAGGAGCAAATCCACTTCCAAGCTTTAAGTTGGATGTAGGGTTATGAACAACAGTAACACCTTTCTCGTTTAGAATGTCTATATCGGTATCTTCCACCCAAACGCAGTGTGCTGCAAGCGTAGGGTTTTCAAAGCACCCCAAGTCATTAAACCACTCTGTGGGAGTCTTCCCATACTTCTCTATACATTCCAAGTGCTCTTTTTTTGTCTCGGAAAGGTGGATCTGCATCTTCAAACCTTTCTTTAGACAATCCTCGCTATATCTTCTGACAACCAGCGGCTTACATGTATACTCTGCGTGTATTGCATAATCGACTTTAAGTCTCTCGGAGTAGGAATTATGGAAAGCTGAGACCAAGTCCTCTGTTTCTTTTACTCTGTAGTATGAGTCATAGTCGCTGTCGTCCATCTCCTGAAAAGCCTGCATTACACGAGAGAAGTTCGCCTTAATACCGCTTTTTCCTATGGTATCTGCAACAGCCCAAGGCATAAGGTACATATCAGTGAAACTTGTAGTGCCAGAAGCAAGCATCTCCATAATAGAGAGATCCATTCCACACCTTAAGTCCTCTTCATTCATTCTGTCTTCTATAGGCCACATTACATGTAGCCAATCCTGCAAAGGTAGATCACTTCCTACACCACGCAGTAGTGTCATGGCCGAGTGACCATGGCAGTTTACGAAGCCTGGGGTGAGAATCAAGCCTGAGCAATCTTTCTCTTCATCATACTTCTTCTTTGGCTCTTCTTTCCCAATATAGTCGATTCTTTCTCCATCGACAGCCAAATACCCGTTTTCGATAAACTCAAACTCATTGTTTTTTGTCGCAAGTATCCCTGCATTTTTAAATAATATAGATGACATAGCTCTAGATTTTATCAGTAGTAGTCTTTGGTAACAACTAGAGTTTATATAGAATATAGACGAGGAAGAAGATGAAAAGAGAAGACCATGACCTTGCCTTTATGCTCAGATACGAAAACATAGCATCCTATGAAGATGGAATCGTAAGAATCCTTGATAGGCGTGTTTATCCCAATACTGTTAGATTTGAAATATGCCATAGCGTTATGGAAGTAAGAGATGCCATAAGGAACATGGTCACTCAATCTGCTGGTCCATATACAGCTGTAGGCATGGGAATGGCTCTGGCGGCAAGGGAATGCAGAACTCTTGATGAAGAAGAAACTATAAAGCATTTAAAGGAAGCTTCCTTTCTTCTGTCTACAGCCCGCCCCACTACACAAAAGAGATACGCTTCCATTACTGAAAGCTGTATTCCTATAGTGCTGAAAGCTAAAAGAGAAGGGAAAAGCTTAGAAGATGCAGTAAGAGACCACGTTTACTCCCTCAATGACAAGCGTTATGAAAAAATATGTAAAATCTCAAAGTATCTATCTTCACAAATCCCTGACAACGGATCTGTAATGACTCAATGCTTTGGAGAAACCATAATCGGAATGATGGCAAGAACTCTCAGGGAAGAAGGGAAAAACGTCAGATTCTTCTGTCCTGAAACCAGACCATACTTCCAAGGAGCAAGGCTTACATCCACAGTACTTTCTGAAATGGGCTTCGATACTACAGTAATAACAGACAACATGCCTGCCTTTGTAATGAAAAACGAAAATATCGATGTCTTTACTTCAGCCGCCGATGCAATAACTATGGATGGATATGTGGTCAACAAAGTGGGGACTCTTGGTATAGCAATATGTGCTAGATACTTCGGTGTAAAAACATATGTAACAGGCGATCCTGATAAATTCCATGAATCAATAGATGATGTGAAAATTGAAATGAGAGACCCAAAGTTCTCTCTTGAAGCCATGGGAATCAGGACAGCCCCCGGCGGTGTCAAAGGCTACTACCCTGCCTTTGATATTACACCTCCGTCCCTTATAGACGGAATTGTAACAGATATGGGTATATACAACCCTCTCAACCTAAACTCATACTTTTCAGACGGAGGAGAAGGCGAATATTGAACGAGAAGAAGAAAAGCATTATGGTAAAGACATGGGTCTATAGCTTAATGGACAAAGCGTATCCCTCCGGAGGATAATATCCGGGTTCGATTCCCAGTGGACCTATATTAGCCAGGCTTTGAGAAGCCAAGTTCCGTTTTACAAACGAATCTTTAATGCACATACTGTCTCAGGTGCAATCTTTAACTTATTTGGTGACAAAAGAATAATTGTCATTTATGTTTCTTACAAGTTTTGGGCTATAAAACAGTAGAGCATAATTTTCTTTTTTTTATCACTTTTTGGATCTAATACTCATTAATAGAGGTAAAGAAAGCAAGAATGACAAAAAGAAATACTACACGCCAAATTGTCTACAACTCTGTCCCCTTTCATTCAAAAGAAAGAGCCCATCAGTTTCATCTGATGAGCCTACCTTATTTTATAGTTTTTCTTTTACTTAAAGACTTCTTTTCCTTCAGGAACACTACCTGCCGCTCCCTTTCTTGTTACAGTGATAGAAGAAGCGATGGTAGCATATTTCATTGCATCTTCTGTGTCATATCCCATCTCTCTTGAAGCGATGAAGTAACCGATGAAAGTATCGCCAGCGGCAGTAGTGTCCACAGCATCTACGACTCTTGCTTTCTCAAAGATTCGTTTATCTCCTTTTTGCCAATAAGAACCATTCTTGCCGCAGGTCATAATCACTTCGTTATCTCTATACTTATCTTTCAATGCATCGAGAATCTCTTCATACGTTGCATCATCTCCCTTTCCAGCTACTCCTGCTCCTTCGATTTCATTTACTACCAGTAAGTTTACATTCTCCAAAGGAAGAGAGAATACAGACTCATCAAATGGTGCTGGGTTAAAGACTACATACATACCCTTTTCGCTTGCTTTCTTAATTATTTCAGAGAGTCCGTTAATCTCATTCTGGAGCACAATAGTATCGCCTGTAGAGAAAGAAGCGAGGACGCAGTCTATTAATGTTTCATCAATAGCTCTGTTGGCTCCTGCAAAAAGAATGATTGAGTTCTGACCGTCACGACTTCTTTCAATAATTGCGTTTCCAGTAGGAACATCTAATCTCTTAACATTATCTACATTCACACCAAAGGAAGAGAGAGTATCGATGAGCATATCCCCATCCTCTCCTACGCATCCTGCCATATAGACATCCAGCCCTGTCTTAGATATTGCGCAAGCTTGGTTAAGCCCCTTCCCTCCTGCATTCTTCTCAATAGAAGAACTAAGGATAGTCTCCCCAGGCCTGACGATATGATCTAAGGAGTATACGATATCAATATTCAATGAACCAAAAACAAGGATCTTCTTCATTGTTATACCCACTATACTATGAGGTTACCTAAAGCTTCTCCGACTTGGAAGATATCAAGTCCTTTTGTAAACTGAAGGCATGTTCCACTAGGATACCTTACTTTATTCGCCCATTTTTCAGGAATAGATTTTAATCCATACTTGGCGCCTAAGATAGAACCACAGACAGCCCCAATAGTATCGGCATCACGAGCAAAGTTGCCTGCAATTACAACGCCGTCCCTGAAATTATTATGGGAAAGCTTAAGTGCACAATATGCACTTGGAATTGCTTCTGCAGTAGTTGCCCAAGTGGATGCACGTAATAAATCATGAATAGGCATCCAACAGTCAAATAGAGAACCGTTTACACTGTCGATAATCTTAAAAGCTTCTGTCAGGTTATAATAAAGCCAGCTGTCAGTAGGGATAGGAAGGAGAGCTGCTTCCATAATCTCGTCAAAAGAACCATCCACCATTGCAACAGATACTGCTGCGGCAACAGACTGGGCTCCCCATATTCCTTCTTCATAGTGGCTTATTGAAGCATCGATTTCCGCCATCTTTATGGCCCTCTCAGGATCTCCAGCCGCAACAATGCCTACAGGAGGGATTCTCATGGCTGTACCGTCACTCATAAAGAAGGTGTTAAACTTACCAGACTCTGGTGGTCTGAGACCTCGTCTCAAGTTATCTGCAGCAGCCTTCTCGCTGGCCCCTCCTCTCTTATACTCATCCTGGACACAAACATCTTCCATCCAAGCATCTACAACGTCTTTTGTCGTAAGGTTTCCTTTGCACTTAAGTAAAGTCTTTGCCGTCAAAAGGGCAAATTCAGTGTCGTCAGTACTCCAAGAGGCTCCTGAGTTAAAATCTGTAGTAATACCATAGTTTACTCTATTATCTTGAAGGCGGCATGCATCACCAAAAGAATCTCCAATGGCAAGGCCTACCAATGCCCCCACCGCCTTGTCTTTTACCAATTCTCTGTTTTTTGCAAGTTCACTTCTGGTCATCATAATCACATCTCCTTGATCTTCATATTACAGAAAGCCCTTCTTCCTCCGGAAAACTCTCCATATCCAACCATTCCGTATTTATATTCATCGTCTTTTACTGTCAACTGCTTCTCATTATCGACGGAAAGAGTAATTTCGTCTCCAATTACAGATAAAGTAAGACCATATTCTCTTCCATATTCCCAATTGGCTTTTTTATGAGCAATTACTGTTTTCTTTCCATGTCTCTTCTTTATTATTGAGAAACCATCTTCGTCTATTCCCCCATAATACCCACGCCGAGCACCTTGGATTCTAGCACCAACTAAATGACTTTCTCCTCTATATGGAACAACTCCGCCCTCTACTGTCACATCAGAGGTAAAGTAGTTTCCTGTATAAGCTTCAGCTCCGCTGAGGCTCATTTCCTCCATTCTTCCATCTACAATTTCCCATGCACCATGATCATGGCTGAAAGGTAAGACTGATGCAAACTCTTTCGTAGAACGAGAGAAGTCTATAGAGTATTCGCTCTTTCCGCTAATGGAGAATGAGGAGATGTAAAGTACTCCGAAGTCTCTGAATTTAGAAGGACTGTTGGACTCCAGAACTATTCCCACCTCCTCAGGGAAAGAACCATTTAATTGAGGAACAGTAAATGAAATAGTGTGCCAGTCTTCATCTTTATATATTGATCCACCTAGATATATGATCTCTTTTGTAAAAGTATCTTTTACATATGGAGATATAATCATACCTTCTCCATTAAAGCGCTCAAAACGGAAAGTAATCTCTACATTTTCTCCAGGATATACTGTAGGCGAGAACACAGGCATATATCTTTCATCATCAAAGTCCTCACGTCTCCAAAAGCTCTTATAGTAGATTCTGCTTTTCTGCCCTCTTACCATTCTGTCAAAAAGAATTTCCAAAGCTCCGCTGGAATCAACACCTTTTCCCTCTACATGGTGCATTTTCGTTAGAATACTATCGGAGAGTCTCAAACCATGTGTACTTCCTGGTAGGGAAAAATCAAAGGAGGGATGCCTTTCGTCTATATTTAGATTATCAGAAGGAATAATACCCATATTTATCATGGCAAAAGCAGTCAACTTCTTTGCATATGTAGGGATATCGAGGACATTGAGATATCCTGAGACTCCAGAAAGCACGATCATATCGTTAATGGGTGCCCTATATCCCTCTCCTAAGCCATCCAATCCATCCATTACGCCAAGTATAGTCCCCACATTTCCTGCGTTGCAGTCAGTATCCCAGCCAGCCATGGTTGCGATTTCTATGCCCCGCTTAAAGTGTCTTCCATATAATAGCGACATCACTACGACACCGGCATTTGGAATAATGTGACAAACACCTTTATATTTATCATAACCCCACTCACTCTGAAGCATACTGAGACAGGCTCTCCAAGAATCAGGGTTTTCTTTATGAAATGATATTACCGCCTCTGCAACCTTTTTATATATTGAACCATCAGATACAAAAGAAAGAGCTACATCAACTATTCTTTCTATATCATTTGAAACAAAGGCTTCAGCTATTGCAGCAGATACAAATGCAGCTCCTTCAAGCCCCTCCCCATCATGGGACACGGAGGCCGCTATCTTTGCACTCTCTGCAGCAGCCTTTGGATTTCCAGGATTAATTAAGCCCCAAGTATCAACAAAAATCTGACCTCCGATCTGCTCGGATAATACTTTTCCATTGGTTATTTCAGATCCGGAAAGAGGAGCCGGAACACCATTCTTCAGATTCAGATATGCTGTGTGTTCAGTGCTTACACCATATCCTCCCCACCAGAACATTCCTATTCCTTCCCTGGCATAATTAAGCCAAGCTTCTGCAACATCACCAGCTGTAAGAGGCACACCTTCTTCTTTATCATCTAGAGAACGAAGAAAGAATACGGGTCCGTTTGCATCATCGTCGGCGGCAAAATTTCTAAAAGGTTTGACATATGAAGTAATGTCACCATAAAACCTTTCAATTCTTTCACTACTCCAGACTGTAGGTTCCACGGGAGCACCCAACCTTATTCCGGCGTTCATGCCAATAAACCCAGCATATATTCTTTCCAATACTTCTCTTTCTTTCATCTTTAGTCTCCATTCTCCTCCCCCAAAAAAGGGGAAGGAGATAGATTTTGTTTAGTTAAGGACAGTTGCAAGATACTCGCTGATCTTGTCGCCACCAGCCTTATTCCATTTCTCAACAAATTCATCGAAGTCAGAAATTGGTCTGATTCCTCTGATGATGTCTGTAGAATACTCTGTGTAAAGCTGATCCATAGCATCCTTAAGAGGCAAAAGATCCTCAGGGAGGATAACGTTTGTATCAGGAGCATAGTACTCATTTGCTGCATCCAAAGAATCAATTGCAGGCTGAGTAAGAACTTCACCAACAACCTTTGATGTATCAAGGCCATTCATTGTCGGCCAGAACTTAGCCCACCATGATGGGAAGCTGTCTGTAAGTACATACTTTCCGTCTTTAATGTTGTAGTGGATTCCTTCAAGTCCAAGTTTATCTAGGATTCTTCCCTCTTCTCCTGCCATATATTCAAGAACAGCCCAAGCTGCATCTTTGACTGAACTATCGGCATTAATTGCAAATCCTCTGGATTCCTTTGTAACATCTATGCTCTGGTATGCCCAGCTCTCTCCTTTTGCAGGAGGAAGGACGACAAGCTCCTGACCTTGAGTCTGGATCATCTTGTTGTTGTAGACGTTAATTACGTCCCCAGCTGTTCCAGAAACCCATCCTGCTTCGCCTTCATAGAATGCCTGTTCCATTGTATCCCATGCCTTTGTGACATATTCGTTATCCAAGAGTCCGTCAGCATATAGCTTGTGGTAGAATGCAAGCTTGTTTTTCTCCATCTCTGTCGCACAGGAATATACCCACTTTCCATCAACTTTCATAATTGTAGCTGTAACGCCGAAAGCATGGTTGAATACAGAATCGAGTTTAAGGATTGTTCCGTCTGTAGTAATAGGCCACTTGCAGATTCCTTTGTCTTTCATTTCCTTAAAAAGAGCATAGTAGTTGTCTACAGTAGGATTCTCCATCAGTGCCTTTGAAGACTCGAGGGAATTAAACCAATCTTCTCTCATTACAGGAATCTGTACTCTTGCAGGAGCAAGCCACAAAAGATATGGATAATTGGTTACTTTAGCTCTTGAGTGACCTTCGAGAATATTTTGCACATTCTCGCTTGACTCAATATAAGGTGTAAGATCTTCCAAAAGTCCTTCCTGTGCAATAGGCTGGTCACCGCCCTGGAAATAGATGATATCAGGGGAAATCTGACCTGTTCTGAATGCAATTGGAACTACAGACTTATAAGAACCTGTCGGAGCTGAAAGAATAACGAGATCGATGTACTTGCCCTCCTTCGCAAGTCCCTCCTCGATAGCCTTCTCAAGAATACCAAGCTGCTCGGCATCAGTGATCGGGTCTACGTCTTTGCAAAGATAAGTGACCTCTACAGGTTTATCTGGCGTTCCGATTCCATCGGAAGATTGAGCAGAAACCTTGTCGGCCTCCTCCTTTGCACCGTTGGCGAAAACAAGCGCAAGGCTTGCAAGAAGCACTGTCATAAACACCAATGTCTTCTTCATAGTTTACCTCCTTTTTTATTACTCTTTAATTCCACCCGCAAGAGCATCCTTGGCGTAGAACTTAAGTACAAATGGATAAAGAATTAGAATAGGAATAATTGCAACCATGATAGTTGCACCCTTTAGTGCAGCATAATCGGCCCTTGCTATTGCGTTATAGTCGAATAGAGCCTGCTGACCTAGTATAGAAACAGTGTCTCCAAGAACAACAAATTGTCTTAAAATCACCTGCAAGACTGAATCTGTGCTCTTTCTTGTAAGATAGATTGTCGCTCTAAAATACTCATTCCATCTCACTACGGCATAAAACATAGTAATTGTAGCCACCCCTGATTTGGCAAGAGGAAGGTAAATACTAGTAAGGCTCCTCATGTTGCCACATCCATCGATTACCGATGCCTCCACAATTGACTGGGGAACAGCTTCAAAGTAACGCATCATAATAATCAAGTAGTAGACGTTGACTGCAGTGGCTAAGATTACAGCCCATTTACTTCCCATCAACCCTATTTTCTGCACAACAAGATACTCTGGAACTGTTCCCGGATCAAAAAGCATCATGATAATGAAGAACACCATTAATGGACGCTTAAGAGTAAGCTTTGGTCTAGTAAGGACATAAGCGGCGGTTGTTGTAAGAAGAATATTAATAAAAGTTCCAACTACAGTAATAATGACACTGTTAATGATCGCTGGAACCAAGACAGGATGAGAGAACACAATCTTGTAGTTAAAGAGATCAAAATCTTTTGGAATTATCCTAAGTCCAGACATACTCCTTGAAGATTCAGGAGAAGAAAAGGATTTTGCAGCAATATTCATGATCGGGATAATCATGGTGAGAGTGAGGATAATCATCATTATCGCCATGATAAACTGACTTATCGAAAATCTCTTTTTCATTACCATACCCCTTTTCCTGTAAGTTTCTTAGAAATAATGTGGGTTCCAAGAACCAAGAGCATTCCCACAACTCCCTTAATAAGACTTACGGCTGTTGCAAGAGAATACTGACCTCCTTCTATACCTATTCTGTAAATGTAAGTATCGAGAATATCGATTCGTGACTGTACTGCAGCATTAGAGAAGTTAAACACTTGGTCAAAGCCTGCATTTAAGAAGAAACCCAAATTCAGAATGAACATAGTGACTGCAGGTGTAATGAGAGCAGGGAGAACTATATATCGAATAATCTGCAGTTTTCCTGCTCCATCGATTCTTGCCGCTTCATAAAGAGACTGATCAATTGCAATAATTGTAGTATAGAAGATTATTGAATCCCAACCGAGACTCCTCCACCCTTCACAAATCATCAAAATCCATCGGATCTTACTCTTATCTGTCATAAAGTCGATACTCTTCATTCCAAATATAGACAGTACCTGATTTAGTCCTCCCTCTAAAGAAAGAGCGTTAATCCAGATACCTGCAATTACGACCCAAGATAGAAAGTGAGGAAGGTAAGAGACTACTTGAACATACTTTCTAAAACCATTACTTCTTATTTCACTGAGAATTATTGCAAATATAATAAAGAAAGGGAAAAGAAGAATGTACTTCAGGAAACTTATCACAAGTGTATTCTTCATAATCTGTTCAAATCCAGGAGATGAGAATATCATCTTGAAATACTTAAAGCCTACAAAGGGCCAATCTCCCTTCGCCTTAAACTGGAAGAAGGCAAGGCGCATATTGATAATAGGCCAACATCTGAAGATAATGAAATAAATAAGAGTCGGAAGGAGCATTAGATAAAGAAGCTTCTCGTTCTTCAGTCTATTCCAAAGGCTTCTATTTACTGGTCTTTCTACTTCATTTTTCTTCATACAATCTCCCTTACCTTTATTACGGAATTAAAATCTCCATCAAAGGTCCATGTTGCTGAGCCCCATATACATCTCTGTCACCTATTGTTCCTGAGGAAATACTCCTCTCATAAGTAATCTTTACCCCAAGGGCGGAATCGAAGAACACGATGTCCAACAGCTGTCCCGGCGATAAATGATATGCCTTTTCAATAGTCTCTTTATTTATAACGCCACTTTCCTTGACCCTTCTGTAATTTTTCTCTTCAGAAAAAAGAACATCTAGAGTAATGAGGAAAGGACCACTGTTTTTACTTCTGATCATTTTTGCTAAATCAACTAATCTTTCCATTTCTTACCTCGCATGCCATTCTTCAATAGGGAAAAAAGCGAGAGGAGAGTCTACTTTCATCAAATGATAGACAGAAAACTCATAGACAGCTCCAAACTCCACGTCACTAGGAGCATAAGGGAACGCCAGATTCCCAGCTGTAGACTTTCTTCCTTCATATCCATAGTGCATGAATGTAGAACGAAGAGAAGCACATAGGGCAGATGCCATTTCTTGCGTAGAAGCTAATACTTCAAAGAGTACACAGACTTCATGAGGGACATCTTTCAATGGTTCCAGTTCTCCCATGACTCCGTCAATTCCATAGTTAAAGAAGTTGATTGTATATAAAGACGGATCTATTTCGCTGTACTGCTCTCTGACGCTCTCTTCTACCAACACCTCCACTTCCTTGATTTTTCTTATGAGAAGAGGATCCCTTACTCCTGCAACAACAAATGTTCTATATGCAACTTTTCTTGCTCCTTCAAGCTTGATCCAATAACCATCGCTAGGTTTAATCGCACTTCCTTGGACTCTGATTCGATTCTTATCTACTTCCTTAAATGTACACATGGAAAGATCCATTACACATCCCGGTCCATGAAGAATATATGGATGATCCTTCTCATAGAAAGTATGGGCGGCGACACTAAGGGTAGTACATTTTCGAGTTTGAGACGTTGGGTAAACATCAAAGTAATCGTCACCTAAGACTCCCATCATGCAGTCCTTGGTTGTCCCTGGATCACAAGAGAGGGCTCCACACTCCAAAACTTTCCCCAAATGATAACTCAAAGCCAAATCATGTCCCTTGAAAACTCCAAGAGCAGCAAAAGGAGCGGGATCATAGGCTCTTCCTACAATAAGAAGCTGATACCCTTCCTCTAGGGCTTTAAGAATTGGTTCATATCCCATTTGGGCAACGACACCAGTTGTCTGCATGAGTTTCTCTTTTGTTAAAGGTGGAATATTTTCACCCATAGGGATGACATGACCCTTATCCATGGCATCCACTATTGCTTTATCAGGGATGTCCGCCCAAATGACAGCTGTCTTGACGCTAGGCCAGTTCTCTTCAATAAACAGCTCCTGGACAATGGAAAGAGTCCACTCAACATGCTCTTTTCCTCCGCTTCCACCAGCAGAGCTGATTATCACGGGGATTCTTTTCTCAATTCCACCGCCAATAATGCGCTTAAGATCCTTCTTTGCCGCCATTCTGCTTACAATGGCTGTTTTGGCGCCAAGCTTATGGGGACCTGCATCTGTACTCCCGGCATCTACGATTATTGCATCGGGATTATCATCAAGACCTCTTCTAAAGGAAGTGTCTGGAAATCCGTACCCTAAAATCCCACAGGGAGCAAGTATTTTTGTTTCCTTTAAAATCACAGTTTTTCTCCTTTTACAGACTCTCGCTCAATCAAAAGAGAATCCAATAGAGTTCTCTCTGGAACTGTCTTACCATCAATCATTTCAAGTATTCTCTCTGCAGCTATTGCTCCTATTTCACTTTTCGGCTTTTGGAGAGTAGTTATTCCGGGACTCATAAGTCCCACCAAAGGAATATCATCAAACCCAACAAGAGAAACATCGTCTGGTACTACTACATCGTCATCTCTGGCACTCTTAGTAAAACCTACAGCCACAAGATCATTTCCAGTAAGAATGACAGAAGGCTTTTCATCCATATCTCTCCATATTGAGAAAAGTTTTTTTCCTCCTTCAATAGAAAGAGGAATATTAATGACCCATTTTTCATTAATATCTATATTCTTCTCTTTCATCCAATCGCAATAAGCTCTGTACTTCGTGCTGTTCTTCGTCCCTTCACTATCGAAGGATGCAGATAATACTATTCCTATTCTTTTATGTCCCTTGCTCCACACATAATCCAAAGCCTTTCTTATTGCTTTGTAAGAGTCGGTTCCTACAATAGGGAAAGGAAGTTTTTGACTTCTTTCTCCCAGAACTACTATAGGGGTATCCACCATCTTAGATACCTTCTCCATATCCATGTCCGGAGCATTGACCATCACAGCATCGACTTTGTGCTCCATTGCAAGCTGAAGGTATCTTTCTTCTCTGTCCTTCTGCCAATCGGAATTGGCAACCATCAAAGAGTAACCTTTTTTATCCAAAACAATTTGAGCTCCTCTTGATACTTCAGACCAGAAGTTGTTTGTTATGTCAGGAATAATTAAGAGAACCGTCTTCGATTTTCTTGTGCGCATCGATGAAGCCACGCTATTCTTTACAAAATTAAGCTCCTCCACAGCCTTCATGACAGCATCTCTACTCTCTTTGCTCACATTCCCTTCACCTGCAAGAACTCTGCTTACAGTACTTTTTGAAACATTTGCTCTCTTTGCTACATCGATAATTGTGGGCAACTAATACTCCTATGGGAACTGGGAACGTTCCCAGTATCTATTTTAACTCATTATGCCCATTTTGCAAGTTTTTCTTATGGCTTTTGTCTTTTCCATCGTAATCGTAATTGAAGCCCCTACCCCATTCTGTCGAGGTAGCTGGCTATAGATTCGGATTTATATTATACGAAAGTCCAAAAGTGTCGGATATTCATATCCTTTGGGATTTTTTCCCCATGATTGCCAAGTAAACCCAACCATTTATGGCATCCATGGTCAGGTGCAAACGCAATGGCTGTGGAGTGATTCTTCCACTTCTCTTTTACTCTCTCGATTAGTATCGAATATATTTCGATATTCTCTTTCAGAGCCATCAGACTTCTTTTTCCTTCAGGGGAGAAACGATGCATATAATAGTCGTAATCCCCATTATAGAGAACGATTAAGTCATAATGGTCTTCATCTATTAGAGAGAAAGCCTTCTCGTTACACTCCTCCTTCGTCTTATAGATAAAGTAATCTATGTTCCTCTCAAGAAAGATTTTCGAGATAGAATCGCCTTCTGTGGATACTATTGCGCACTTTTTCCCATTCTCCGATAAACAATCGAAAACTGTCCTACACTTTAGTATCGGCTTCACATATTCCCTTATCCCATGTTTCTCTGGAAGAAGCCCCGAATACATGGATGCAAAACATACAGGAGTAACAGGAGGCACCATTGACAGCATCTCAAGGTTAAGGTCAATCTTATTGAGTACAGGTGCAAACAAGTCTCTATGTGCTTCATATATCCACTCTGCAACAGCATCAGGATTATACATTATGACTCTGTCGCACTTTCTCTCCTTTGTAACCATCTCTATTTCATTTGTCATCTCTTTTTCTTTCTCTACTCCCAATAGAGAAAGAATAGTAGACGCTACTCTTTCGATTGATACTTCATTCAGTCCGTTCATATCAAACAACCTTAATAAGGGATCCGACAGTAGATGCCAATGATCCGACAACTACTATTATTTGGAAAGGAAGAGTGCCGAAGAAAGAGCAAATCGGACTACCTCCAGTCCTCTTTCTAGAAATATGATAAGCAAGAATGACACCTAGGCCTGTTATGACCTGGATGACTCCTGCAATTCTAGTAAACCCTACAAAGCCCTCCAACCCTAAAAGAGCCAAAATAAGACAAGGAAGGGTGGCTAGGATCCAGCTCTTCTTTCTTGAGAGACCTGTCTTTTCCGATACTATATCCCTTAAATTCAGTGAATTGGCCCAGAAAGAAGTTGAAAGAGCAAGAAGAGAGAATATATATCCGACTACTCCTACCCAGCCCCCGAGTTTTCTCGAGAGATCAACCAAGGCTCCGTCCTGAGTAATTGAGCTGCCGCTGCCAATAAGGGTCATGAAAGTAATGACGACAATAAGTACGACGTTAAGCCCTGTTCCTGCAGCAATGGAACTCTTTATTTTCTTTGGATCTCCATGGAAACCCTTTACTACTTGAGGTACGCTCATTACAGCAGATAAAGCAAAGGCGACCATTCCATAAAGAGCAAGAATATTTGATGGGGCTACAAAATGGGAAGGAAGAGATTCTTTGTCCCCAGTCATGACCGAAATGAAAAGAATCAATACGACCACCACCATTGAAAACACAGATATCTTCTCGCATATCCCCACCGCCTTCATTCCTGCATATACCACCACGGAACAAAGAGCAAAATATAACAATTGGGAAAACCACACAGGAAGGCCAAACCACGAAGAAAACACCGCGCCTCCACCACTTATGAATCCAGCGATATTCACAAGTACAGAGAAGCCCATGATGGCGAAAGCACCCCAAGAAAGATACTTTCCTACCTTCCCTTTAAAGAGTTCATTCTCGAATATTGTAATAAATTGGCCTCCTCCATTATTGAGGCTCAATTCTGCTATCATATAGTGGAGAACTAGATTCACTAGGTATGCTGCAACAATAATGAACACAAAACTCTGCCAGCTGTTTCTCGACGCTAAATATGGGACAGCCAATACGCCAGAGCCTACTCCATGACCGACTATTATGCCCGCACCTTCCCAAAAAGTAAGAGAAGCTTCAGATTTTACTTTATTCATACACCTATTCTCTCCCCTTAACTCTTTCCCTGCAAGGCTAAATAGAGTTACCTTTTGGATTATGAAACGAAAACCTATAATCATCTTTGGCTTTTTGGTATTTGCCATTCTTTTGGCTTTATTCTCTTTTGATGTTTTCGATACTTCTCAAAAGACTTCCTTTACTCAGTTCATAAGCTTAGTGAATGAAGGGAAAGTCGAATCCATATCCATCCAAGGAGAAGTGTTAAAAGTAAAAAGTGAAGGAAAGACCCTCTCTGTTCCAAACCCTGACTATCCTACTTTCAAAAGGGATATGATGGAGAAAGGAATAAGGGTATCTGATGATACAACAACTCTGGACGACATATTAAACTCCCTCTTTAACGTCCTGTTCCTTGCTCTATTTATCTTTGCTCTATATAAAGCGCTCTATTGGTATTCTTCCACTTTCAAGATAGTAAGACACACAGGGATTCATTTCTCCGATATCGCGGGAATGGATGAAGTGAAGAGAGATATGGAAAACATCGTAAAAGAGATGAAGAGCCCTGATGAAAATAGCAAAAGAGTTAAAGGAATTATTCTTGAGGGACCTCCAGGAAACGGAAAGACTCTCTTTGCAAGGGCACTGGCAGAAGAATCAGGTGTAAACTTCATAGCCACAAAAGGTGCAGATTTCCAAGGCGCCGTCATGGGACTGGGTGCAATGAAAGTAAAGATGCTCTTCAAAAAAGCAAGAAGCAAGAAACCTTGCATCGTGTTCATAGATGAATTCGACTCAATAGGCGAAAAGAGAAACTATGCTGGAAGCGGTATTGATAAAGAAAACAATAGAATACTCACAACTCTTTTAAATGAAATGGATGGTTTTAGCGGGGACAAAGGGGTAATGGTTGTAGCAGCAACAAACTCATTCCAATCTCTGGATCCAGCTCTAATAAGACCAGGCAGATTTGATCTGAAGTACACTATTTCAAATCCCGACCAGAAGACACGAATGGAGCTTTTGGCAATCTATGGAAAGGGAAAGACCTTCTCTTCAGATCTTACTCCCCAGATTCTCTCCACCATCTTTGACGGACTCTCTTCAGCAGCTATCGAAAGCGTTATTAATCAAGCGGAAGAAATAAGAAGAAGTTACAATAAAGAAACGATAACTATTGAATGTATCGTCGCTTCTGCTTCCAAGTGCAGAGAAAAGCTAAATATAAAAATAAAGAAGAATTAGTAAACTGAGATATTATCACGCTGAAAAAGGCGGCCTGACACAATAGATATGTCGCCTTTTTTATTACAGTCTCTTTTTTAGCTACGCTTAAAGATGTTCTTTCTATTATTTTTTTTAATTCTTTTATTAGGTCGAGTAGACAGATGCATTGCGTAGCCTCCAGTGCCAAGCAAATGCATCCACCCCTCACAGAACCGTACGTGCGCTACTAACGCATACGGCTCTTCATTTTAATCTTTTGTTGTTACCAAAGCTTTACATATACTTTAGGACTCACGATGGGCGTCTGTTTCATGAAGATATTGAACTTTTCCCAATTTATCCTCTTCTTTTGTCCTCTACGTCTTAAGACTCTATATAGCGTTTTGATGCAGTAGTTTCTAAATGAACTGAGACTTTTTGTATTTCCACTTACACCGTAATAATGATAGTGACCAAGCAGTTTAACATTTAGCTTAGTTACAATGTCCGAGATAGGACAATGCATCACACTATATAACCATTCTTTTATGGCTTGCCTTTTAGCTTTCATCTTCTTTTTACTGGAAAGAACTACTACAACGTAAAAGCTTTTATGGACCATTCCATTGTGAAAAGAAAAACCAAGGAATTCAAATGATTCTTTTGAACCACTACCTTTACCAAAAGGTAATATTCTAGTTTTGTCTTCAGCAATCTCAAGACCAAATTTTGCAAGTCTCTTTGGCAGTACAGCGTAAAATGCTTTGGCATCCTCTTCATACTGAAAGCATGCTAGAAAGTCGTCTGCATATCTAATGATATAGGCTTCACCTTTTACATGTTTCTTTACCACCTTCTCAAACCATAGGTCGAGGACGTAATGAAGATAAACATTTGCAATATAAGGACTTATTAATCCCCCCTGTGGAGCGCCTAGAGTACTTTCCTGCATTATACCTTTATCCATTATTCCGGCTTTGAGAAATCTAATGATGTATCTGATAAGGTTTTCATCAGCAATATCGTTTCTAAGAAACTTTATTATCCATTCATGATTCATATTGTCGAAGAACCCTTTTATATCTGCTTCAACAACCCAACCTATAGGACGTTTATAAATAATATCTCTAATGGTTTTGATTGCATCATGAGCACTTCTATCAGGTCTAAAACCATATGAACAATCCAGAAATCTTGGTTCATATACACCATTCAGCACTTTTGCAAGCACACCTTGAACAAGCTTGTCTTCATATGACGGTATTCCTAAAGGACGAAGCTTTCCATTAGCCTTGGGAATGTATACTCTTTTGACCGCTTGCGGTCTATAAGAGAATGTTTTCATTCGTTTAAGCAAATTATCAAGATTTGCATCAAGGTTCCTGTTGTATTCATCTTTGGTAACACAATCGACTCCAACAGCCTTGTTTCTGAGTTGTAGTTTATGCTCTTTCTCGAGATTCACTTTATTGACGTAGTGAATTAACGTCTGAAGCTTATCATGCTTCTTTGACAACAACATTATTTCCTTTTCGTAATTTTCCACAATTTACGGAGCCTCCAGTACTCCATGTGTCCACTCTAAGGAACCGACTAAAATGTGTCTCCCTTCGCTCCGCTGTGTTTCCACAGTTTCATCACTACTATGAAGACATCCGACTACTTACATTTGCGTCCTGAATCTTGCTTTTACACTTGTATCCAGTCGTTCTGCTCACTTTGAGCCAGATAAAAATGTAAGTCCTCCCAGGTATGACATACACACCTTGCACACTCGCCACGCTCTACGACCCCGATGAGTTCTCAACAGTCATCGCCTTTATCGATTGTTTCTTGCTGTCTGCTGCCCGGTTAAACGCATCGACACTCATACGATAATTTCACGAGGCTCAATCGCATTCAGGTTTCCCTTGCGGCTCTTGTGCTTTCCTGCCTACGCTTAAACCTAATCTCACGACTTCGGCTCCAAGGCTGGATACTGACTGCTGGCTGGGCTTTGTCAGGTTGGGAGTTTCACCCAACTATGTGTATGACACCGAACTGGCGCACTAACCGTCAAATAAAAGCCTAAGGCCATTCCATCAATCATTGAGTAACATAAGCTCATGAACATATGGAGGCATGGTTATGGAATCATCAGTATCACCAAAGAACCGTTTATCAACATCAGAAAAGAGTAATTATGTATCTCAGTGGAAAGCATCTGGACTATCACAGAAGCAGTTCTGTAGGAATATGGGTATCAGCCCTACAACCTTTTCTGGATGGATTCATCAATTATCAGCAATAGAGAATAGGAAAGAAGTGCATTCGATCCCTTTTATTAAAGTAGAGAGTAAAACACCTTCTTTTCTGGAACATTCAATTACCATGGAATATCACGGAGCAAGAATTAACCTTCCTCAATCATTATTGCCAAAGGTTATTAAAGAACTCTCAAAGGTTAACGGCTGAAGCCAGTGAGAATGTAATCTCCTATCCTCTCTTCATCAGGCCTAGCTTCTCTTATGGCTTTATCATAGAAATCAAGTCTAGAGAGATCTGCATTCCAGGGAAGAAGAGAATCATAATCTTTCTCTTCTGTTGTTGGACCAAACCTGAGTACAAACTCCATGTATCTCTCAGCATTAAGTCCACACTCTTTTGCGCTCATTAATAGAGAATAGAAGAAACAAGATGCATCAGCACCATCAATTGACTTGCAGAAAAGCCAGTTGTGTCTTCCTACGGCAATGCGCCTTGCTGCATTCTCACACACATTGTTATCTGGTGTTAGCTCTACATAATCAAGATAGACATAAAGGTTATCTTTATAGAAGCGCAGGTAATCCAATCCTTTCTGCAACTCTGCTGAGGTGACAAGCTTGCCAAACTCCTTATCTACCATCTCAAAAATGGAATCAATAATAGGCTTTGTCATCTTCTTTCTCTTATCAATGAACTCTTCTGCTGAAATCTCTCCCTTATGAAGCTCCTTCCTGCAGTTCTTATCAATTGTGTATAACTGGGAATGAAGATTCAACAGCTTGAATACCTTCATGTCTTTCTTGTTGAGTCTGGCATAGTTCTTGAAGTGCCTTACTGCATGTGTCCAGCAAACAGCATGCCTCTTTTGGTAGATTCTATTATCATCCATGTACCCTTTGAGCCCATCGGTCAATAATGGTCCATTGAAGCAGGCCTTCTTGAATCCATCAAAAAGGCATTCTCTCGTTCTTCCTATGCTGTAAAAGTAATTGATTACTCTCCGGTACACTCTTTTCTCTTCATCAAAGGTCGTCCCAACTCTTATCAGTACAAATGAATTAGAACTGGTCCTTCCACTTTCACTTTTTACATCCAACACTTCAATCGGCGTCTCATCTTGATTGAGAACTCTCATCTTGAATACTTGTTCTCTAAAGTACCTGTCAAAACCTGTCAGTTCTCCGTAATAGGTAATAAGCCAATTACTCATCGTTTGCCTTGAAAGATTAAGCCCTTGCTCTTTGCATGTCTCAGAATATCTATAGAGAGGACAGCTGTTGTAGTATTTCTGGAATACAATATTCGCAACCATAGATGCATCACAGCTAAGAGCATCTGTCTTTGCATTATTGAATCCTACTATCTTTTTTTCTTCTGTCCCTTCTACCTCAACATCCGTTACCCATGTTGGATAGATTGCTTTAACAAGCCTTCTTTCAGAGGGCCTATAACAAAGCTTTAAAACAACTTCGTCTTCCCCTCTCTTGTAAACAATACCATCCTTTTCAATTGTTTCTGGTGCATCTGTTGTATAATCATCTGTGAAGATTGGGGTGTTAGCAGGGAATACCATCCCTATTGTTCTTTTCTTTCTTGTTTTCTCTTCTTTTGCAGCAGAAGATTCTTCCGCTTTCCCTTCTGTTACTTCTTCTGCATATTTAATGATTGCTTCCAATTCAGGAAAGAGAAGCTGAACAGCTTCTGTAGAAGGTAAATAGTTCTTGGCATTTGCCAGTCTTCTCAACTCCTCAATATTTGCAATTATTCCTTCCAATTCTTTTACCTTGTTAAGAAGTACTACATTATCGTTATAGAGTGAGTAAACAACATCCTTCAGCATTGGTTTATCCATGCTTTCTACACTCTCTCTTGTAATGCTTATTTTCTTCTCACTCATGGAATTAAATATATCACAATTGGCTATTTAATTCAATATATTACAATAAATTAGTCTCTAAAAAACAAAGAAATTAACTCCCTTAAAAGTGCGGAAACCTCCTCCACGGATCTCCTCCTTTTAGCATCTCTATTATCTCTTCCCAACTAGCTTCTATTTTTTCTTCTGTATCGTTTGGCCACTTGAAACCTAAACCGCAATTAAGTCTTTTCGATATCTCTAACCATCCATTTCCATCCCATGCTATTGCTGTTACCCTTCTATGATTCTTTCCACAGAAGATAAAGATGCTTTTATCTTGCGGATTAAGATTCATTTCACTTCTTACCATCAATGATAGTGTTTCGGCTCTCTTCCTCATGTCTGTTACGCCTGGCTTGATGTAGATGCTATATGACTCTAGATTAATTTCCATCCCTTTGTAGTTCTCCTATCCTCATGAAGGAGTCTACTACTTTAGCTATTTTCAATTTGGAACTTTCATTTGACGCTTACATTTTATTATCGTATGACTATGAAAACAGCTTGTATATAGCAGATGTTATTTTTTCCTTGCGCTTAAGCTTTTTTCTTTTTGTTTCCAGGGTATTCTTCAGGCCATTAGGCGTTTCATCCCCAAAGAATTCGTTTAGTTTTTCTGAAATACTATCAATCTCTGTGGTTTTTTTGGAAGATTCTATCTCAAGAATTGTTTTCTGTTCTATTTCCCTAGACAGTGTTTTCTTGTATCTAAGACAATCCTCTAGACATTCTGAAACACCTTCAATAAATGCATATTCTGAAATCGACTTTGTGATTTTATTAATTTCTGGAATTGTCTTGGCTGCCTTAACTGAAAGAATAGTATTGTTGAGTATCCGCTTTACCGCATTAAGAAAAGCTTCATCAAATATTTGTTTGTTTTCTGAATAGTAATCACACAATTGCCGACAAGCTTCGTCTTTTATTTCTATGCATCTTTGAATAGATGATGCAAGTAGGAGAGCTTCAATATAATTATTTTGGTATTGAAAATAAATATCGTTAATCTTTATCTCACATTCAGAGAATAAACTTTTGTATTCTGGTATGTCTAAGCATTCTTCTGCTATTTTGAGAATTTCAGAGCATTCATCCACAGACTCAGCTTTTTGAAGTTTCATTCGCAGAGATGGCAGATTACTGATTTTTATTTTTATTTGCTCTTCTTTCTTTTTAAGTTCCTGTTGTTTCTTTCGACAATCGGTGAAAAAGTCTTCGTATTCTGGTATGCCAATACAGTTTTCTGTCTTTCGCAGGAGTAATGAGCATGATCTTGAAGAGCATGCCATCTCTATTTGTCTGAACAATGAAGGAAGTTCACTGATTCTTTCCTCAATCCTTTTATTATTAATATCCTTTAAAAGAATGGAAAGGGCATTTACTAATCTATGTTTTTCTTTCTCTTCTTTGCATTTCTGCAAAAATAATTGATTACAGATTTCCACATGTTTTTTTGCATCCGAATATGATAGTAGTTGTGAAAACTTTTGTGCTGCGATTAGATAATCTGTGCTACTCTTCGCATTTGTTTCACAGATTATTGCTTCCTGGTATTGTATTGATTTTATCTTTGATAGATATAGCTGAATAAGTTCTGCGGTGTTAGGGTAATCAATTATTTCTGATAATGTTTCTATGATGTCATAGATTTGGCTAATAGAAAGCTTTTTATCTATCTGATTCTCTAGTCTCAAGTAATGATATTCCTGGATTTCAGAGTAATTGCTTATGATATCCATGTATATGGCATTGAGATAATTATCTAAACATCCTCCCCATTCCCCTAGGAAATTAGAGATTTCTTCTTCCAATTTCTGGATCTTTGGCTTTATTGATGTAATTGGAGAAAGAAAACTTATTTGTAAACTATCAATAATCTTTTCAATTGATTTATAGTTTTTTCTTAAATCAAGACATAAATCGAGAATCTTAATGTAATGGCTAATATCTACACCTTGTAATGGTCCAACTATTTTCAGCTGGTTTTTACAATCGTAGAAACATGATAGATCCTTTTCTAGCAAAGAAGAGGGAAAATTGCAGAAGAACTTATAGATTGGAAAAACTGTTTGAATCATTTCGTATCGTTCTTCAATAGCATTCTTGAGAGATGCCAGCTGATTTGCCCAGAGAGTCCATGAAGTCTCACTTAAATCTGATAGTCTTTGTAGTAGTAGAGAAAGATAATGAGGATTTATATCATTCAACAATCTATGCGGAAAGTTGTCCTTAATGAAATAACACAAGTCAGAGTTTGAAATATTAGATGAATCCAAGGTTTTCAGTCTGATGTTATTTAGTGAAGAGACCTTGCTCTTTATTTCAAGTACAACACTATAGTCATTAATGTATTGAATTGCATCTCTAAAGCAAGTCTGCACTTCAGGTAATATATTATATTGTGCAAAACTAGGCATGTTGTCTTTGAGCAAGATGTCTATTGCTTTTGAAGAGACTACGTTAGAATCGAATTTATAGTCCATTTTTGTTATGGTTCTGAATCTAGTAATGAATTGATTTAGAAAGCTATAAGCTTTTTCTGTACACTGAGGGCATACTTGTGGTTTACCATCTTCTAAAAGACTCTTCTTTTCAACATATTTATTACCACAACAAATACAATCTACATTGATATTATCTTTACAATTTTCGCATATTTTTTCATTTTCAGATGCAGAAAAGAACTCTTCTCCGCAACGACGGCATTTATGATTATATAGTTTCTTGCCAAGTACCATATCTTTTGTACATATGGGTAGTCCTTTATTTATTGTGAATGGTATTTGAGATTTACAAAACAGACATTCGTGTATTTTACCTTTCTCAAACCAATATGGATAAGATGTTGGCAACAATTGTCCAAAACTTGATCCTTGTTTCGATAGAAATGAAAAGTCGTCCATGTAGCGACTGAAAGCAGAAACCCATTCCTTTAGGTTTGGTCTATTTCGCCTATTATTGTCAAATGATGTAAAAGCCCTGACAAAGAGTCTTCTTATATATACAGGAAGATTCCCCCAAATATACATGGACGGCCCAATAGGAACGGAATCCTGCACAGTACCATCTATATTGTAAGAAAAGAAGTATTTCTGTTCTTTTTCTTCGTTTTCGGGAAGTTCCCTATGATTAAAATAGTTGATATCGAGAAACAGAATCTTAAAAAAAAGAGCTGCTGCAGAAAATCTTTCTCCATAGATATCTCTGAGAAAGTTATTAAACTTCCTGCCTTCCCACTCTGGAGGTGTTAAATCCGGTGTTCCTACAGGACAAGGAAACTCATCAATTTGGAAGCTATCGACGTCTACTATATATACTTTATAATCTTCAGTAATCAAGAAGTTTTCTGGCTTTAAGTCCCCAACCAATACTTGATGATTTTCTACGTTACTTAGAGAAGAAAGGATTTGTGCTATCTGAAGGCATATGGAAACCAGTTCCTTCCTATTATAAGCAGTATTTGTTCTGGTAGAAATGGAAAGAAGGATATCTCCCAATGATACTGTATTTTTTATGTACTCCATTGAGAAGCCTATTATTTCTTCTTTTCTACTGTCATAGCACAGTTTTTTAGGTGAACAAATGCACGGGTGAACTTTTGAAAGATCTAGACTCTTTATCAATTCTAATTTCTTCTGCTTTCTCACTGTAAGGAGTTGATTGAAATCACCATCAACATGATATATTTTTGCAACACTGTTTGTGTCTTCTTTTATCCTATAAATAGTACCCTCTGCACCAGAAGATATCATTTCACAAAGTGTTAACAGTCTATTGTCTATAGATATATGATTGTCTGATTGGAATGATTTTGATATTGGCACTATGGTATCTGGGATATTTGTAGTTGAAAAAACCATAGTGTTTGCCCCCGCTTATTAGATTATCACTCTTTACAGTATTATAGGTCATAAATACTTTTTTTGCCCTATAATATGAAGATAGTTTTGAAGGAGTAACAATGCATACTAATCTAGACCAGAGTTTTATTGAATCACTTATTTCTAACCCGACGGACAGAGTACCTGTCTGTTTTTGTCTGGATTCAAGTTATTCTATGTGGCAAGTTGTATCAGGTGAAACAACTCCTACGGGGAAAACGACTGAAGAAATTGATGGTGTTGTTTGGAATATAGTTTCTGGAGGTGTTAGTAGGTATTCCTTAATGTACAAGGGAATCATGGAATTCATTGACATGATAAAGGAGGAGCCAAGAGCACGCGCCTCAGTAGAATTATTTGTTGTTTCTTTTTCTGACAAAGCAGATTGTGTGGTTAGATGTGCATCTGTCGATAGTTTTTCTTTTCCTGATTTCGAAAAAGGAAGAAATACAAATATCGCTGCAGGCATTAATCTTTCTTTAGATATTCTAGAAGAGAGAAAGAGTCAGTATAAACAGGTCGGAGTAAAATACTACCAGCCGATACTGGTTGTTATATCAGACGGAAATAATAATGTTGATAATGATGCATACGAGATGGCTAAGAAAAGAATTCATGAATTAGAGAGAAATCGTAAACTGACAACCCTTGTTATATCCTGTGATGAAGATAGTAATATCAAAGAATTGGACAGCATAAGTTCTTCTGGTGAATCATTGAAGATAACTCACGATAAGATTGAATCATTTTTCTATTGGCTGAGTAGAAGTGTGTCCAGTTATTCAAAGGGAACGATAGAAAAAGTTACTATGAAGAAGAACAAAACGGAAAAAATTATACTATGAAGAATGTTATTTCTTTATGCAGCTCGCAAATAGGGAGTGCTCATATAAAGGGAAATATACCTTGCCAGGATTATGCATATACCATTCGAAAGAATGGCTGTAGTTGTATTTCTGTTGCTGATGGTGCAGGATCTGCGAAAAAAGCAGAAATAGGGGCACGCGTTGTTGCTACTGTTCTGACAAAATATATTGCTTTACACTTTTATCGTATTCATAATCTGGCTAATCGTGGTCAAGCTACAAAAGTGCTGGTGGAAGAAGCCCGAAAAGCTATTACAAAGATAATGGCAGAGGGCGACTTGATTGAAGACTATAATACTACTTTTATGGCAATAGCAGTAAAAGAAAAACAATGTATTGTCGTACATATTGGTGATGGGCTTACAGGATTTGAAAAAGATGGGAAAGTGGGGATAATTACATATCCAATGAATGGAGAGTATGCTAATACTACATATTTCATTACAGAGGATAATGCGGAATATATGATGCAGTGTAGATTGGTAGAATTGAAGTCAAAAAGTATTCGTCTGTTCTGCCTTTCAGATGGTTCAGCTGATCTTTATTATAATTCGGTTTTTGGTCTTCGAAACACTAATTCTCTTGTCTATTGTTTTAAGGAAATCGAGGAGTGTGAGAATCAGACTGAGAGATTAGGATGTCTGGAAAGATTATTGGGATATATATCTCCAAGGTTTACTGCCGATGATTGTTCCATAAGTGTCATGTCGTTGTAAACATATGGTTTAACGTGACAGATGATATTCTGAAGTAAGCAACATATGTCATTTGAAAAGTTCTTTTTATGAGAAACATACATGGCTTGTTATGAAGTTGTTCAGTGTCCTTTGCGACTTGAATGACCAGTATCATCAGGTAACATCATTTGAGGATCTTCTGGATAAGATAAGCTAGAGTACAGACCCAAAAGGCCCGTGTTGACAAAACGTTGACAAAATGTTGACTAAACGTTGACAGATTTTGATTCAACTATCATGCAACTATTATGTTGCTGTTTTGAAGCTATTTTGTTACTATACAGCAACTAAGTTGAAACAATGAGGGCCTTTTGAGAGGTAAAAAAGGGCGTCGATTAAAACTGCAAAACCGTTTTTCATCGGTCCAAATCCGATCGGCACCTCTAGTACTCTCTCTTAAACGGGAGAGTATTTTTATTAAGCTTTTCTCCTCTATTCTTTTCATTCGACATATACCTCTGATTCTTTAAAGACGCAAAGAAAAGGGTTAAACTCTCCTTCAGAGGATAAAAATGGACAGTTTTGAAGAAAAAGCTCTCAGCTATCACAGCTCCGGAAAACCGGGAAAGGTTACGGTAGTTCCTTCCAAGCCCTGTAAAAGTGCAGAGGATCTTTCTCTTGCATATACCCCAGGAGTGGCGAAGGCCGTATTGAAAATCGCAGATAATCCACAGGACGCATACCGCTACACCTCCAAGGGAAATCTTGTTGCAGTGATTTCCAATGGTACGGCAATCCTTGGACTTGGAAACCGCGGGGCACTGGCTTCTAAGCCTGTGATGGAGGGTAAGGGAGTTCTCTTTAAGCGTTTTGCTGATATTGATGTCTTTGATTTGGAAATTGATGAGAAGGATCCAGATAAGTTCATTGATATCGTTGCGTCTCTTTCTCCAACTTTTGGAGGAATAAATCTTGAAGATATTAAGGGGCCGGAATGCTTCTATATTGAGACTGAACTGAAAAAACGTTGTCCGATTCCAGTCTTCCATGACGATCAGCACGGAACGGCAATCATTGCCTCTGCAGCTCTTTTGAATGCTGCAGAGATTGTAGGAAAGAAGCTTGAGGACATGAAGGTCGTGTTTTCTGGCGCAGGTGCTGCTGGATGCTCATGTGCCAGGATGTTCCTGAAAATGGGCGTGAGGAAAGAAAACCTCGTCATGACAGATATCGACGGCGTCATTTATAAGGGAAGACCGAATATGAACCCAGTTCATGAAGAGCTGGCTACAGCTTCTCCTGCTAGGACTCTCCGGGAGGCTATTGTAGGAGCCGATATGTTTATGGGCGTATCAGCAACGGGCCTTCTTAAGCCAGATATGCTTCTTTCCATGGCCAAGGACCCAATTGTCTTTGCTATGGCAAACCCTGACCCCGAGATTACATATGAGGAAGCAATGGCTACAAGAGACGATGTGATTATGGGAACAGGACGCTCTGATTATCCTAACCAAATCAATAATATCCTGGGCTTCCCATTCATCTTCCGTGGTGCTCTGGATGTACGAGCAACAGAGATAACAGAGAATATGAAGGCTGCTGCTGCAAGAGCTCTTGCTTCTCTTGCTAAAGAGCCTGTACCGGAAGAGGTAAAGAAGGCTTATGGAGGAAAGGAATTCTCCTTCGGAAGAGATTATATTGTTCCTAAGCCCTTTGATCCGAGAGTAATCGAGAGAGAGGCTGTGGCAGTTGCAAGGGCTGCGGTGGAGGATGGCGTTGCTCAGGAGCCTATTACAGATTGGGATGGATACGTAATGGAGCTCAGAGAGAGAATGAAGAGCTACTGGGAATAGGGGCTAATAATCCTTTGTTATCGCATGAAGCGTCTGAAAAAATTAGCTTTGAAATATGCCGCCGGTGTTTTTCACTCGGCGGCTTACCTTTTCTTTTAGCTGAGAGCTTCCTTCAGCTGATTCTTTGCGTCATCAAGTGCTTCCTGATATTGATCTCTCAGCCTCTCCAGATATTGGTTTGCAACCTTTCTGTATTCTTTATCATTCTCAAGAGAAAGGTGCGGGGCCTCTCCATATTGTGCTCTTAGCTTTTCTTCCTTCTCTCTCAGCATAGGTTCAAACTGCTCCTTAAGCTGATTCATCAGCTGTTCTCTATGCACAGGGTACTGAGCGATATGGGCCAGAACCTGACCGAGGAAATCCTGTATTTCATCTCCTGACGGAACAGCAATAGAAAGAAGGAAGCTCAGTCTTTGAGCCTTCTTATCATCGCTCTTCTCCTCCTGAGGAAGGGAAAGGGCGTTGATGATTGTCTGACCCAGCGCCACCCTTTTGTCATCGCTTCCATACTGAAGGAGCTTTTCTCTAGTACTCTCTTCTGTATCCTCGTCTGAGAGAAGGTAGGCTCCAGCGATTTTTCTGATTGCCTCTATATTTGCACTGTGTCTAATCTTTTCTGCATCAACCTCGATATTTTCTGTCCTTTCAAGTGCTATTTCCCATGCGCTTTTGATTCTGCCCATAATGCCCTCCGTCGATATGATAATAACCATAAAATCCTTCAGAGTTAAGAAAGCTTAGATACTCTCCTTTTGAAGGATTGCCTTTTATTCTGTTATTCGTATTTCCTTCACTGTGGTCTTGTCACCCTCTCTATCGAAGTGAAGCTCCCTGTTACAGACCTCGGAGAGAAGAAGCCTGTCGTGTGATACCAATATAATTGAGGCCCTTGTTTCCTTAAGAATCTCTTCCATTGCTAAAACAGCTGTTATATCCAAATGGTTCGTGGGTTCATCCAGAATCAGCAGTGGGCAGTCACTATTAATAGAGAGAAGGAAATCAAGCTTTCTCATTTCCCCTGAGCTCAGATTCTTCTCTCCATCCAGGAAGGCAGAAGCGTTGCTTCCTAGCCTGAACATAAGAGAGAGGAGGCTTCCTTTTTCTCTGTCATCCATTCCCTTCAGAGTGTCTTTTAGCCTTTCTCTGTCACCCTCATCATATTCCTGCTTCAGATAGAGAAAGCTAGAGCTCTTTTTCATGTATTCGCTACAGACATATTTTATGAAGAGCGTTTTTCCGCTTCCGTTGTCCCCCGTAACTGCTAATTTATCGCCTCTTTTCACCTCTATCTGGGGAACCTCAACCTTAAGGCTTCCGGCTGTTAGTGTGCTCTTCTCAATGAGGAAGCTTGAGAGCAGGGGAGAAAAGGACGCGGAGGATATGCCTTCCTTTCTCATTCTTGGACCGCTTAATGAGGATAATTCTTTTTCCTTCTGCCCGATTCTGCTCACAATCGTGCGTCTCTGATCTGCTACGCTTCTATCCTTTCCTGTTAGACGAGCTAAATCTATTTTCGCTTTAGCATCATTATCCTTTCTTCCAACAGTGCTTTTTGAAAGCCCCTTCGACGCTGCCTCAGCTTTCGCCCTGAGGGCCTTCTCACTACTAGCCATTCTCTTTATTTCTCTGCTGAGATTTGCTCTCTCCTCTCTCTCGGCTGTTTTCTTTTCCTTTGAGAGGGTGAGGGCATCTATGGGAGGAAGAGGAATATCTTCAAAAAATGTGGGAGTAGAGTCTCCGTAATTAGTCATGATGATAGTTCTAGAGGAAAGAGCGGAAGCAAAGGCACGGTCGTGGGAAATTATTATTCCGCAGCCCTTGAATTCCAGAAGGGCATTCAGAAGGTATTCCTTGTTCCTTTTGTCCAGATGGTTTGTGGGCTCATCCATAATAAGTATGTCTGGAGAGGAGGAGAGGGCTAGATAGGCCTGGAGTCTCTTCTTCTCTCCTCCAGAAAGCTCATCAGCATGGAGAAACATATCCTCGTCTAGTCCCAGCTTTCGTCTTAGAGCAGAAGAAGAGGAGGAGTAATCATAAAGAAGAGCGTAATCCTCATCCTTGATGCCTGAGAAAATCTGGGAGCAGAGAACTGCATTCCCTCTTTTTTCAATTGCTCCAGCCTCCGGAGTCAGGCTGCCCTCTATGAGAGACGCGAGGGTGCTTTTACCGCATCCGTTTGAGCCTAGAATTGTCGTCCAGCCTTCATGGAAGGATAGAGATAGATCCTCAAAAAGGGAAAAGGATGAAGATGGATATGAGAAAGAAATATTCGATAGCGTGACATAAATAGACATTGTAGTACCTCGTGGAAATCAAGATTTTGTTGTTTTTCACTCAGTAATCATCATGCTTCAGTCACCTCTATTTCTGAAAAGAATGGTATAGGAAAAAGAATAATGGGTCAATCACTTTTCTTGTGGGGTGAACAAATAGTCTGAGAACAATGGATATAGGTAAAAATTGAAAAAGTAGGGTGATTTCCTTAGAGTTTATATAACCAAAACAACTCAGACACAAGGAAAAACCCTACATGGAGAACACTATCACAATCCCTTCCGGTTTGGAAGGGTTCACCAACATCAAAACGACAAGAGCTACCACGATCACGGAGAGAGACATCTTCCTCATTGACGGGACGATGCAGGAATTGGAAGAGGAGAGGACCTGCCCGAATTGTGGTGCAAGGATGCACATACATGACACGTACGACGTCAGCCTCAGCCACATCCCGTTGGGCAGGACGCTTTCGGCAGTAAGGTTCGAGAAGCACCGGTACATCTGCCCTTGTTGCAAAACGACGGGCATCCAGGGAGTGCCGTTCCAGGCCGCGAGCCATAGGATTACGGTCCCCCTCCATTCATATGCAAGGGACCTGCTGGAGCTGGGGTTCACAAACAAGTGCGTCTCGGAACTGACGGGGCTGTGCAAGAACACAGTGAAGGCCATAGACAAGGAGCGCCTGCTGGGGAAATACACAAAGGACGGCAGGCACCTCAAGGAACCGGAGAGGCAGTCCAGGTATCTCGGCGTCGACGAATTCCTTCTGCACAAGGGGCATGAATACGCGACTATCATAATCGACCTGGATACGGGGCACGTCCTATGGCTTGCCTACGGCAAGAAGAAACAGGCGCTCTACGACTTCATAGACTTCGTCGGGGAGGATTGGATGGACGGGGTGGAAGCGGTGGCGTGCGACATGAACAGCGACTACCAGGATGTTTTTGAGGACAGGTGCCCTCACATACAGGTGGTGTTCGACT
>JALFCJ010000266.1 GCA_022771185.1 Spirochaetales bacterium
CAAAGGCCTTCAGACAAGTCAGTTTACAACTAGACTTCCTCAGCAGACAGCTGACGGACAGTATGCATATGATGAAAACGGTACTCTTCTTTATGATGACGAAAGCGAAGTAAGAGTAAAGCAGACTGATAGAAACTATGAGCTTTGGGCTAACCAGGTTACATATGTCATAGATAGATTCGCTGCTCCTTCCTTGACTCATATTCTCGGAACAGATGGTGATGGTTTTGACGTTTTTGCCCGTGTCATGTATGGCGGAAGAGTTTCATTGATGGTCGGCTTTGTCGTTGTATTAATCGAGCTTTTGATCGGTGTCATCATGGGTGGCCTTGCCGGTTACTATGGCGGTTGGGTCGATAATATCATCATGCGTGCAGTAGATATATTCTATTGTCTTCCTTCTATGCCTATCATGATTATCCTTGGTGGTATCATGGATGCCATGAGAATGGACGTATACAGAAGACTCTTTATCATGATGATCGCTCTCGGAATCATGGGTTGGGCAGGAGTTGCCAGACTTGTCAGAGGCCAGATCCTTTCCTTCAGAGAACAGGAGTTTATGATTGCTGCAGAAGCAACAGGAATCAAGGTAAAAGACAGAATATTCAAACACCTTATTCCAAACGTCATGCCTCAGCTCATCGTAAGTGCAACAATGGGTATCGGTGGAACAATTCTTACTGAATCCACACTCTCATTCTTGGGTCTCGGTGTAAAGCACCCGTTGGCTACTTGGGGTACAATGATCAACAGTGTATCTTCAGCTTCTGCTATGGCTCACTATGCATATATCTGGATTCCAGTAGGTCTTCTCATTTCCTTCACTGTAATTGCATTTAACTTCATCGGTGATGGTCTGAGAGACGCTTACGATCCAAAGGGAAAGAGGTGATTTATGTCAGATAACAAACACACATCATATATTTCTGGTAAAGAATCCAGAAGAATCACCAAGTTCAATAGAAAGGTGACTAAGAAGCTTGAGGCTGACAGAGCAAATGCAAACAAGGATCCTCAGCTCTACACTACAAAAATGAGAGATGAGAATAACGTTGTCGAGTTTGATAACGTCTGTACCTTCTTCTTTACGGAAGTCGGTACAGTAAAGGCAGTAGACGGTATTTCATTTGATGTTCCTAAGAACTCTACTGTAGGTGTTGTCGGAGAATCTGGTTGTGGTAAGAGTGTTACTTCTCTTTCATTGATGCAGCTTTTGCAGCGCCCTACAGGACAGGTAGTAGGCGGTGAAATCAGATTCAATAAAGGCGATGGCACTGCTTATAATATCGTCAACACTCCAAACTCGATTATGGAGCAGATCAGAGGCAACAAGATGTCTATGATCTTCCAGGAGCCTATGACAAGCTTAAACCCTGTATTCCGTATCGGAGACCAGGTAGATGAGGCTATCATTCTCCATAACCCAGGTATGAGTGAGGAAGATGTAAAGGCAAGAACTCTTGAGCTTTTGGAAATGGTAGGAATCGCGAACAAAGAAGGCGTCTACTCAATGTATCCACACGAACTTAGTGGTGGAATGAGACAGAGAGTCATGATCGCCATCGCCCTCGCTTGTAAGCCTGAGCTCATTATTGCTGACGAACCAACAACAGCTTTGGATGTAACAATCCAGGCTCAGATTCTCGATCTCTTGGAGAACTTGAAGAAGAAAATCGGTTCTTCAATTATGCTTATCACTCATGACCTTGGCGTTGTTGCTGGTATGGCTGACTATGTTGTCGTCATGTATGCAGGACGTGTAATTGAGAAGGGTACTGCAGATGATATTTTCCATCATCCGGCTCATCCATATACAATCGGTCTTATGAAGTCAAAGCCTGTAGTAGGAAAGAAGGTGGAGGAGCTTTACAACATTCCTGGAAGCGTTCCAAACCCTGTAAATATGCCTAACTACTGTTATTTCCGTGACCGCTGTGAGATGCAGTGCGATATGTGTAGTGGAAAGTATCCACCATCAATCAGAATCAGCGATACGCACGTTGTATCATGCTATAGGTTCTATGATGAGAAGAATGTCATAGAATATCCTAAGACAGTTAATCCGGAGGAACTATAAATGGCAGAAGAAATCAAGAAAGTAGACTTACTTGAAGGGGCTGAGAATAATCCGGATAACCTTCTTGTTGTCAAGAACCTGAAGAAGTATTTCCCAATTAAGAGCAGCTTCTTCAAAATGACTATCGGTAATGTAAAAGCTGTTGACGGAGTATCATTTGCCATCAAGCGTGGTACAACTATGGGCCTTGTAGGTGAATCAGGATGTGGAAAATCAACTATCGGCCGTACTATTCTCCGCTTGCAGGACAAGACAGAGGGTGAAGTATACTTCAATGGAAAAGATCTCTTTTCTCTCTCCAAAGATGAGCTGAGAAAAGAAAGACCAAATATTCAGATTATCTTCCAAGATCCATATTCTTCTCTTTCTCCACGTCTTCCAGTCGGTGAGATCATCGGAGAAGCTGTAAGAGAACATAAAATAGTCCCTCCAGAAGAGTTTGATGACTACATTACAAGAGTAATGGAAGCTTGTGGCCTTCCTGAGTATGCCAAGTCCAGATATCCACATGAGTTCAGCGGTGGACAGAGGCAGAGAATATGTATCGCAAGAGCTTTGGCCCTCAACCCGGACTTTATTCTCTGCGATGAACCTGTTTCAGCTCTTGACGTATCTATCCAGGCTCAGATCATCAACCTCTTGAGAAGTCTTCAGAAGGAGTTTGGTCTTACATATCTCTTTATCAGCCATGATCTTTCTGTCGTCGAGCATATCTCTGACACAGTCGGTGTCATGTATTTGGGAAATATGGTTGAGTTTGCCCCTACGGAAACACTCTTTAAGAATCCACTCCATCCTTACACAGAGGCTCTCTTCTCAGCCATCCCTATCCCTGATCCTGATTACCAGATGCATAGAATAATCCTTGAGGGATCTATTCCTTCTCCTGCTAATCCTCCTAAGGGATGTAAGTTCCATACTAGATGTAGAAAGTGTATGGAAATCTGTAAGTATGCAGATCCAAAC
>JALFCJ010000309.1 GCA_022771185.1 Spirochaetales bacterium
AGCGTCAAGAGTTCCTTAGCTCTTCCAAGGTCTGAGAAGTAGAGCTTCGACGCCCTGTCTTTTCCTTTCTCCATTTTTCCTCCTCATATTTATAACGCGAAAAAACGGAAAACTGACAAATGGAAAACAAGGAGTTTCTGGGTTTTAACTACATGAACTTAAAGCAATATAAGGAATTAAAAATCTTATATTATTTTTTTGCAGATAAATAATACAGTTTCATTATTTCTTCATCAATCTATGTTCGTAGGTATTATCTTTAATGTTCTTTAAACAGTACTGATACATAAGATAAGTCACAAGAATTGATTTCTTATAAGAATTGCATAAAAAAATGAAAATATTTATTTACTAGGACATTAGTTGACCTAGTGACTGTTGTATTCTGTCTTCAGAAAACAAAAGGAGGCGGAAGATGACATATTCTGAAGTTAGAGAAATGTATTCAATGGATGCACTCGAGTATATCGAGAAAAGAGAGAAGGCAAGAAAAAGAGTCTATTCATCTATCTCTTTATTCTTTTCCTGGCTTTTACCTTGGACTTTGAGCGTGGCTCTCCTTATTCTGGGAATAAATATGTTAAACGCTAAGAGCGTCATGTTCTCCATGCTATTTCTATCTCTTTCTCTCGTTCTATTCAGAGCTACCAAAGATGAAAGAAAACTGAGAATAATGTTCATCTTCTTCTCCTACTTGGTCACACTATCATTTCTCCTTACCGTTATACTCTGTTGACCATGGGCCTCTTAGGAGGCTCTTTTTAGTCCCTATTAAAGAAAGAAAAGATGATTTATAATCTCAGCATGAACAAATTAATTGAAAGATATAAGTCTTTCTTGGACAAAGGAAAGACAGAACGTGAATGTGTAAAAGAAGTAATAGAGATAGCAGAGAAAGAGGGTTATAAGAACTTGGACTCTGTATCCACTCTCTCTCCTGGAGACAAAGTCTATGTTACAGAATATGGTAAGGCAATCGCCCTTTATCATATTGGAAAGGGAGATATGGAAAAGGGAATGAATGTTCTCGGCGCACATATCGACTCCCCTCGCTTAGATATAAAGATGAAGCCGCTATATGAAAGCGACGGTCTTGTATATCTCGACACACACTATTATGGTGGGATCAAGAAATACCAGTGGGTGACCCATCCTCTAGCTATCCACGGAGTAGTAGTAAAGACAAGCGGAGAGAAGATTGAAGTCGTATTGGGTGAAGATGATGATGACTTTACTTTCTGCATCTCTGATATTCTCCCTCATATTGCCCAAGATCAGATGAAAAAGACTGCAGGCGAATTTATTCCTGGAGAAGATCTGGATCTTGTAGTTGGCTTGGACGAAAGCGCAAACGAAGAAAAAAAGGATGAAGAAAAGAAAGAGAGTGCCAAAGATAAGATCCTCGTCATCCTGAAAGAAAAGTACAACATAGAAGAGAAAGACTTCTTATCTGCCGAACTGGAAGTAGTTCCAAGTGGCAAATCAAAGTATCTGGGATTGGACAAGTCTATGGTTCTTGGATATGGCCAGGACGACAGAATCTGCTCCTTCACTTCCCTTGAAGCTCTCTTAGAAGCAGAGACCATGGATAGAACATGTGTTTGTATCTTGGTTGACAAAGAAGAGATCGGAAGCGTAGGCGCAACAGGTATGGACTCACGCTTCTTTGAAAATGCTACAGCAGAAGTACTATGCAAGATGGGCCTTACTTCTTCCCTTTCTCTCAGAAGAACGCTTAAGAACACTATGATGCTCTCTAGTGATGTAAACAGTGCATATGACCCATTGAACGCTTCTCTCTACGACAAGAAGAACTCTTCTTTCCTTGGTGGCGGAGTAGTATTCAACAAGTACACAGGATCTCGTGGAAAGAGCGGAGCATCAGATGCAAACCCTGAGTTTATCGGAAAGATCAGAGCCGTACTGGAGAAGAACGATGTAAAGTACCAGATGGCAGAAATGGCAAAAGTCGACGTAGGTGGCGGCGGAACAATTGCCAAGTTCAGCGCATACTACGGCATGCAGGTCATTGACTGCGGCGTAGCAATACTGAGCATGCACGCTCCTTGGGAGATTGCATCCTGTATGGATATCGTCAATACAAAGAACGCTTATAAAGCTTTCTTGACTCTAGCTTGATTAATAGGGGCTGTTGCATGAAAATACCTTCAAATAAGGCTGATGTACAGCCCCTTTCCTATTGAATAAATACAGGCTATTTGATACACTTATTTTGTTATATTATAAGCAATTAAAAAAGCAGAGAAGACATCCTAACTCCCTCTCTGCCATCGTTTGTCATATGACAAAAACTTCATTTTGGAGCCGCTTTATGACCGACACCAGTAAAAATATACTTCTTTCCGACGTACAAGGGCAAGGTTTCCTGTCTATTTTCAACGACTTGTCTTCAGAATTGATGCCGCACGAGCTTTCGCTTCTGGAGCTGATGGAGGGGCTGGACTACGACGGCTTCGACTCCACCCTCAGGCGCGACGCTTCTGTTGACCCCAAGGACATGGCGATGATCGTCGTTTATTCATATATGATGGGATGCACATCCAGCAGGAGCATAGAGCGGCTGTGCAGGAGGGACCTGTTCATAATAACTGTACTCAAGGGCGTCTCCGCCCCTGACCATACGACGGTAAACAGGTTCATAAAGAGGAACGGCAGCCAGATAGAGGACATGTTCTACCAGGTGGTCAACAAGCTGGGTGCGAAGGGTGAGCTGGGCCGCGAGACGGTGTTCCAGGACGGAACGAAGATAGAGTCCAGGGCTGGGAAGTATACGTTCGTGTGGAAGAACTTCGTGTCCAAGAATGCGGAGAAGTGCGAGGCCAGACTTAGGAAATGCCTTCGTTCAGCCAACAGTCTCGGACTCTCAATCCTCTGCGAGGAGAGCGTCGAGTTCCCTTCTGTATACACGGAGCTAATGGCTGTCAAGGAAAGGATCGAGGGGATGAAACTCAAGCTCGACGCACCTTCAGGGAAGGGCATAAGGCTTGACCCCAGGGTGAGGCTATATAGGAAGTTCACCGAGGACCTGAAGAAGATAAGGGACTATGACGAGGCTGTTTCAGCGATAGGCGAAAAAAGGAACAGCATGTCCAAGACGGATCCTGACGCCACATTCATGAGGATGAAGGAGGACGCCATGGGCAACGGACAGCTCAAGCCTGCCTACAACCTCCAGTGTGCAAGCGACTCCAACTATATCGTAGGCTGTACAATTTCCTGTGACAGAACGGATTACGAGACATGCATACCCATGATGGAGAAGCTTGAGGAGAAGCTTTCATGGAAATATTCCAACTACTGCGCCGACAGCGGCTACGATACCGTCCGCAACTTCAACCACCTTGAAGAGAATGGGTACACCCCGTACATAAAGCCTCAGGACTGGGAGGTGGCCAAGACCAGAAGGTACATGAACGACATCGGCAAGTACCAGAACATGGAGTACAACAGGGATGACGACCTCTTCATCTGCGCCAACGGCAAGAAGATCGTAAAGGTGGACTCGGGAGTGGACAAGAAGAGCGGCAGCAGCTACGGTGTCTACAGGTGCTGCGAGTCATGCCAGAAATGCCCCTTGAAGGAGAAGTGCATGAAGTCCTCGAAGAAGGACCGCAAGGAGTTCCAGGCATATATGGAGCACTGGGAACTGAGGAACAAGGCCAGAATTCTTCTTGAATCCGACAAGGGTTTTGAAATCAGGGTGAACAGGAGCATAATGGCAGAAGGCTCCTTCGCCCAGATGAAGTCGAACAACAAGCTTCGACGCTTCGCGTCTTTCGGAAGGGACAGGGTGTTCACGGAATGGATACTTATGGCCCTAGCGGTTAACGTCAAGCATTACGCGAACAGGCGGTACAACTACAATCTGGATGATCCGGATTGGTATGAGAAGAAACCTGCCTGACATAAACAAAATGACAATCAGCAACAGTATGCCCTGAATGAAAGCCTCGATGGATGGAGGCCAAACTTACAACAGAAAAAAATAGGATTATTTGTAGTCGGAAGTAAAAAAACGTCAGGCGGATGTTCGCCATAGTCTCACATCCGCCTGTTTTGTACTATTGCATTCATCTCACATATGATTCATGCAACAGACCCTAAGTTTATACATAGAAGAGCATGTCGCTATATGTTGGAAGAGGCCAATAATCTTTGGCTACAATCAGCTCCAAGTTATCTGCAAAGCGCCTTACATCCTCCATTCTTGGAAGAACTTCTTCCCTATAGTAATGAGACTGAAGTGAACCGGAGAGATTCTCTGCTTCGTTAATGACTTCACTCAGCACATTTGTTGCTCCGTAAAGCTCATTTGTAAGGCTGATCACTTTTCTAAGAATATCTTCGTCTGCTCCTGGATAGACCATGTTTATTGCAGCCTTCATCTGGTTTATTCCTGTAGCAAGATCAGAAGCATATTTGGAAGATGCAGGAATAATTCGCTTAACTGCGATATCAAGCATAGTCAAAGCTTCGATGTGGATTGTCTTTGAATACTCTTCATGGTGAATCTCACATCTGCTCTCAATCTCCTTTGCATTATATATGCCAAACTCTCCAAAGAGTGCAATATTCTTTGGTGCAGTGTACTGATCGAAGGCATCTGGAGCAGACTGGAGATTCAAGAGTCCTCTATCTTCAGCTTCTTCAACCCATTCAGAAGCATATGCATTACCGTTGAAGACAATTCTCTTATGCTCTCTGTAGTTTGAAGCTACAAGATCTGTTACAGCCTTGCCAAAGTCTGGAGCATCCTTCAATTCTTCATAGAAGACTTTTAGAGCCTTCGCTACCATTGTGTTGAGTGCAACATTGGGACCAGACATGGAGAATGAAGAACCTGGCATTCTGAATTCGAACTTATTACCTGTGAAGGCCATAGGACTTGTTCTGTTTCTATCTGTGGTGTCTTTCGGGATATCCGGGAGGACATGGACACCAAGTGCCATCTTACCTTTTTTTCTTCCTGCAAGTGATTTACCTGAAGCGATGGATTCAAGAATATCAGTCAGTTCGTCTCCAAGGAACATAGATACTATTGCTGGAGGAGCTTCGTTGGCTCCAAGTCTATGATCGTTTCCTGCTGATGCTACAGATATTCTCAACAAATCCTGATACTCATCAACAGCTTTAATTACAGCAGACAAAAAGAGAAGAAACTGTGCATTATCTTTAGGGTTATCACCAGGCTCCAAAAGATTAATTCCAGTGTCTGTAGAGATAGACCAGTTATTGTGCTTACCACTGCCGTTTACACCTTCAAATGGCTTTTCATGAAGAATACAGGCAAGTCCATGCTTAGGAGCGATCTTCTTCATCAATTCCATCATTATCTGGTTGTGGTCTACAGCAACATTTGAAACTGAAAATACAGGAGCAAGTTCATGCTGACAAGGAGCGACTTCATTGTGGCGAGTCTTTGCAGGAATCCCTAACTTCCATAATTCTTTGTCAAGATCTGACATAAACTCTGCGACTCTGGTTCTCAAAGCACCGAAATAATGGTCGTCTTTTTCCTGGCCCTTAGGACTTCTTGCTCCAAAGAGAGTGCGTCCAGTAAGTCTTAGATCCTTTCTCTTTCTATAGTCTTCGGCATCGATCAAGAAATACTCCTGCTCTGCTCCAACCGTTGTAATAACTCTCTTGACGTCTGTCTTTCCAAAAAGATGGAGAATCTTGACTGATTCTTCGCTTATAGCCTCCATACTTCTCAAAAGCGGAGTCTTTTTATCCAATACTTCTCCTGAATATGAACAGAAAGCCGTAGGGATACAGAGAGTATCTTCCTTAATGAATGCATAACTTGTAGGATCCCAAGCTGTGTAACCACGAGCCTCGAAGGTAGCTCTCAGTCCACCTGAAGGGAAAGATGAAGCGTCAGGCTCACCCTTAATAAGTTCCTTTCCGCTGAAATCAAGAATAACCTTTCCTCCCTCAAGAGGAGTAATAAATGCATCATGCTTCTCAGCTGTCATTCCTGTAAGAGGCTGGAACCAATGAGTAAAGTGAGTAGCCCCCTTCTCAATAGCCCAATTTTTCATAGCATTTGCAACGCTATTTGCAACATTAAGGTCAAGGTCCTTACCTTCCCTTATTGTCTCTTTAAGGGCTTTGTAAACATCCTTAGGTAGTCTTTCCCTCATGGCCTCATCATTAAAGACCATGGATCCGAAATAAGATGCAACAGTTTCCATTTTGCGCCTCCGTCACATATTCCATTCTTATTACAGAAAAGAAAAAGTGATGTCAACAGAAATGGTGTTATCTTAACATTCTCTTTGCTATTTGTTTTCTTATAAACAAAAGAAGAAATGAGAAAACCAACATCAATATAGAGATCCACAGGCTGAGAGATAGTTTGAAATACTCTCCCCTTACCTTATCTCCTCTCATAAACTCTGTAAGAATCTGGTGATTGAGCATGAGACGAGGTATTCCTCAAGTGAGTATCTTCCTTCTTTTAACCTATGTAATAAAGAGCGATGAATAGAATGGATATGAAATGTGTTATTTCTAATCTTCTTTCGACAAATATGTTTTTCGAAAAAAGATATAAACAAATTTGGTTATACCTCACAATTGAACACTACACAAATAAGGCCAAAAAATTCAAGATTTTAAAAAAAATAGTCTTCCACTCCATTGACAACCACCCTCTATTTTTCTCATTATCTTATCCATATTTTTTGGAATTTACATATGAAAGGAACTGTGGGAAAGATTAGAAAATCCTCTTCTAGAGAGCAGTTTTGCCCTCTAAGGGAGACTCTCACACTCGCCATAACCGAGACACCTATCACGGGTGTCTCAATTTTTTTGGAGGAAAGAAATGGCTAAACACATCTTTGTTACAGGAGGAGTCGTCTCCGGACTGGGTAAAGGCATTACAGCAGCAAGCTTGGGACGCCTATTAAAGGCAAGAGGCTTTAAGGTGGCATCACAGAAATTAGACCCTTATATGAACGTAGATCCTGGCACAATGTCACCACTTCAGCATGGGGAAGTCTTTGTAACAAACGATGGAGCAGAAACAGATTTGGACCTTGGCCACTATGAGAGATTCATAGATGAAGACTTATCTAAGTTTTCTAATCTTACAAGTGGAAAAGTATATTGGAATGTATTGCAGAAAGAGAGAAACGGTGAATACCTTGGCCGCACTGTCCAGATTATTCCTCACGTTACAGATGAAATAAAGAACTTCGTATACTCTTGTGGAGAATCCAGCGGTGCAGATATAGTCATAACAGAAATCGGAGGAACAACAGGAGACATCGAGTCCCAGCCATTTTTGGAGGCCATTAGACAAATTGGACATGAAGTGGGGCCTCAGAACTGTTTATTTATCCACGTTGTCTTGGTTCCATATCTCTATGCATCCGGAGAGCACAAATCGAAGCCTGCCCAGCACTCTGTAAAGGAGTTGATGAATACAGGAATATTCCCTGACGTCATAGTCATGAGAAGCGACGAGCCTATAGAAGAATCAATTAAAGAGAAGATCTCTCTCTTCTGTAATGTTAAGAGAGAGTGTGTAATTGAGAATAAGACTGTTCCTATTCTTTATGAGGCACCATTGATGCTCCATGAAGAAGGACT
>JALFCJ010000011.1 GCA_022771185.1 Spirochaetales bacterium
TCTTGTTCTGGTGTCAAAGCTCATCAGTTCTTCCTTCTCAAGTGAGAGGAGGTAGTTATACAGCCACTTGCATTCTGTGAATGTCAGTTGTAGCTTATCATAATCAGATTTGCTAAGTTTCTGAGTTTTTATCTTCAACTCGACGCAGACAGGGACCTGAGATTTTCTTCTATCTCTGGTCTGTTTTAGAGTTGTCTTTATGGCTTCATTCTTTACCTGTCTGTCCATGATTTATTATAGCATTTATAACGGTTTATAACAATTGAGGCATTCATTTTTCAGCCTTACATCCTCCACCTTGAAAGGTGGAAGCTTTACGGCTGTTTTTCTGTAAAAGATAGAAATGATTATAATTTAGAGCATATTTTTAAGGCCGGAATGTTACCTGAGATGTTTCTAAATCCTATGGAGGCAGAAGATCTTTTAGAAACGTATAAAGGTAATTATTTGGAAATGGAAATACAATTGGAGAATGAAGTAAATAATCTGCCTTCATTTATCAATTTTCTTGAAAAAGCAGCCATATGGAAAAACAAAAAAAGAAAAGAAACATCTTTTCCTCGTTTTTATTTCTTCGATGCAGGTGTGGCGAGAAGTATTGCACATATGAGTCTTCCTACAGAAACGATGACAGAGTTTGGGGTACTTTTTGAAACATATATTATGATGGAAATAACTACCTATATCGATTATTCTGGGTTATCTAGAACTGAGCTTACCTACTATCGATTAGGGAGCGGTAAGAGGGAAGTGGACTTCATAATAGGAGATGATGTTGCTATAGAAGTGAAAAGTGCAAAGACTATAACAGACAAGCACTTGGTGTCTTTAAGGGAATTGAAAGAAGAAGGGATATTTTCTTCTTATATAGTGGTATCAAGAGAAGAAATACCTAGAATGCTTAGCGATGGAATACTTGTTCTTCCATGGAAAGAATTCCTTATGAAACTATGGAATGGAGAAATATATGGCAGTAAGAGTTGAATATCTTGGCTTTTTGATTTTTCTTCGTCTCTCAGCAAAATTAAAATAAGAAGTAATAGGTATGAGAGCAGCATCATACCTATTTCTTGGATATGTTCATAAGCTTTTATGCTAGAAGAAGAGGGAAAGAACGGTAATTATTCCTTCCAAGGGACAATTGAAGGGATGATTGTTTCTGACAAAAAGAACAATTTCTTTTGAACGAGTTTTGTATTTTGCATTGAATGAACAAAAGCAAGTAAAAAACTCATATTTACTTCACAGCTGTGTTTTCTACCGGTGTAGGTGAGAACAAGCTTTTAGAATTTGAGTTTCAAATTACTGTTGTTATTTCTGTTATCTCTTTTTTGCTTTTGACAAGAGATTGATACAACTCTTTATGGAATCATGCTATATTTATAAGTAGGAGAAAAAGCACATGGGAGTATATGTAAATTCTGGAATTGAACAATTAAGAGTATCGAAAAAGAATAAATTCTATGTAGACAAATCCATGCTTATTTCTATTCTCAATGAAAAAAAAGAAAGCGATGGCAGATTTATTTGTGTCTCCCGTCCCCGTCGCTTTGGTAAGACCATGGCCGCTAACATGATAGCAGCCTACTACTCAAAAGACTGCGATTCCCACGAAATATTCTCCGATCTTAAGATATCCAAAGATCCTTCTTTTGAAGAGAACATCAACAAATATACAGTCATAAAGCTTGATATTAATGGTGTTGCCACTAAAAAAGGAAATATGACTATTGTTCAGTATTGTAATAAACTAGTCGTTCCTGAATTGATTGAAGCATATCCAGATTTAGGTCTCTCTGAGGATGATTCCATCCCTGAATTATTGATCTCAATAAATAAAGCGACAGAAGATAAATTCGTGTTCATAATAGATGAGTACGATCTTCCGATAAGGGATGTGAAGTATTTGAAGGAGTTGGAGGATTACATAGATTTTCTGGTCGCTTTATTTAAGAGTGATGATACTAATAATTCTATAGCACTTGCATACCTTACAGGCATCATGCCCATCATCAGGGACAAGGTCCAGTCCAAGCTGAACAACTTTACGGAATATACGATGATTAATGCCGCTGAGATGGCTCCTTTCATGGGCTTTACAGAAGACGAAGTTAAGGGCCTTGCCCTTAGGGTTGGAATGGACTTTGAGGATCTGAAGTGTTGGTATGATGGATACAACCTTCATGGATTAGAAATCTACTCCCCTAAGTCCGTCATTACAGCTGTCACAAATAAGGACTGTGACGACTATTGGAGCTACACTGGTATATTTACATCCTTGAGGGACTTGATTCTGAAGGACTATGCCGGGACAAGGCGTGATGTAATCCAGATGATCTCTGGAGGCAGGGTGTCTATAGACCCTATGAAATACAACAACAGCATGACTGACATTAGGAGCAGGGACGATGTTTTCACCTGCCTTGTACACCTTGGGTATCTGGGCTTTGACAAAACCAGAAAAGAATGCTTCATTCCAAACTATGAAATAAAAAGGGAATGGATTAGGAGCATAGAGGATATGCCCCAGTATGAGGAGTCCTCAGAAATCGTGAAGAACTCGGATTTTCTGATAAATGCCATCTGGGAAGGGGATGAGGAGGCTGTTGCCGAAGGAGTGAAGAGAGCTCATATGGACATCTCGTCTAATCTGACATACAACAGGGAGAATGAGTTCCGATGTGCTGTAAGGTATGCACTCTGTACAGCCGACAAGTATTACACAGTAGTGAACGAATTCCCTGCCGGCAAGGGTTTTGCAGACATAGTGTTTATCCCTCATGAAAACAACGTGCCCCTTATAGTTGTAGAACTAAAGAGGGACACCAAGATAGAGAAGGCATTGGAGCAGATAAAAGACAGAGAGTATCCAGAGTCCTTGAGACAATATAGGGGGAACACGATTCTTTTAGGCTTGAGCTATAGTACGGATACAAAGGAACATTTCTGTAAGATAGAGAGATTGGACTATTAAATGCCACACGTAGCATTGGGGTTGCGTTCTAACATGACTTTTCTATAAGGATAGTCATCCCTTCTCGCTTTACGAGTTCAACAGTCGCTATATTCTCTTTGTATCTCCATAAGCTTTTTTGTTCCCCTGAAGTAGAAGAAGAGTGAAAGGACAGTACCCATTGTCCATCCAATAGGCCAAGATAGCCATATTCCAGTGGAGCCAAGAAGTGTCGAGGAGAGTATGAAAGATAGAGAGACACGAAGTATGAGATCCGAGAATGTGTCTATCATAAACTCTTTCATAAGTCCAAGCCCTTTTAAAATCCCGTCTGTTATAAGCTTGACAGCAACTACAAAGTAGAATGGAGAAAGTATAGTCAATAACGCCTTTCCGCTTGCCAATGCCTCTTCTGAAGGATTCTCTAAAAAGAGCTTAAGAAGAGTAGGTGAGAAGAAGAAATAGAGAATGAAGATTGGAACGGAAAGAGTCCAGACCATCTTTATTCCGGCTTTCTCTCCTTCCCTTATTCTTTCTCTTTTTCCTGCTCCCAGATTCTGGGCTGTGAAGTTTGACATGCCGTTACCGATGGTTGTAAAGCTTGTGATCACCAGGTTATTCAGCTTTATTCCGCCTGCGTATCCTGCCATAACTCCAGGTCCGAAGCTGTTTATTGTGCTCTGAATCAATATGTTTCCCACCGATACAAAGCTCTGCTGGAGAGTAGTAGGAACAGCCACAGATAAGAAATCTTTAAGAAGGGGAGTAGAGAAAAGCGGTGCTTTCTCCTCACTCTCCACTTCCTTCAGTCTCTTTCCCACAACCACAAGAGCCAATACACTGGATACTCCTTGGCAAATAAAAGTAGCCCAAGCTACACCCTCGACACCCATCTTTAGTCCAGCCACAAAGTAGATGTCCATTGCAATATTTGCTGTGGATGAGAAGGCAAGGAATACAAAAGGAGTACGGCTATCTCCCAGACCTGAGAATATTCCGGTGGAGAGGTTATACAAAAAGAGGAAGGGAAGGCCGAATAGATATATCTCAAGATAAACCCAAGAAGGCTCTAGGAGAGATGAAGGGGTATTGATGAGGACAAGGATCTTCTTTCCTAGTAATAGCCCGAAGACCATGAGAAAAGAAAAACAGACGACAGTCGCTATTATTGAAGTAGTGACTGAGCTTTTTAAATTCTTATATTCTTTTGCCCCGAATAGTCTGGAGACCAATACTGAAGAGCCCATACTACAGCCCACTGCAAAGGCAAGGAAGATAAGAGTCATCTCATAGCTGTTGCCCACAGCCGCCAGAGCTTCTTCCCCGATGAATCTTCCTGCAACGAAACTATCTGCAATAGTGTAGAGCTGCTGAAAGACTACTGATAAAAACAAAGGAAGGCAGAATGAAAAGATCACTCTGCCGCTTTTTCCTACTGTCAGATCTCTGACCATTTTATTCTGCCTTAGATATATCGGTACCGAAGTACTTGATACTGAGGGCGGATAGAGTTCCGTCTTCCCTCATCTCCTCCAGAGCCTTGTTTACAGCCTCCCTAAGAGTAGCTGAGTCATCGCCCTTCTTAAATGGGATCACCACCTTTGTGGACTCCGGGTCCAGAACGGCGATTTTGATCTTTGCATCCGGGTGGGCTTTCTTGTAATCATAGAAAGTTACTTCAGCGTTGAGAGTCGCGTCGATTCTTCCAGAGATAAGAAGCTCGAAAGTCTGAACAAGGTCATCTACACCTGTTACGTTCGCCCCATATTTCTCAGCAACCTGAGCATATGTACTTGATATAGTATTCGCTGTCTTTAATCCCTTGAGATCACTCATCTGGGAGATAGCGTTGTTGTCATCTTTAACGATTACGGCTGTTCTATTGTATGCATAAGGAGTGGAGAAGTCATATTTATTTGCTCTCTCTTCTGTGTAGTCGACGCCGTTGATCATGATATCGTATCTACCTGCATCCAATCCTGCCAAGAGTCCATCCCATTCACCTTCAACGAATACAGCCTTGACTCCAAGCTTATCTGCGATGGCCTGACCTATCTCTGTGTCATATCCCACCAGTTCATCTTTCTCATTATGATAGGTCCATGGTGCCCATGTGCCTTCCATGGCAATGGTAATCTCACCCTTTTCTTTGATTCTTTCAAGTTGGTCACCTGAAACCGCATTTTCTTTGCTGCCGCTTGCCATTATTGAGTTGGCAAGAAGAATTGCGATAATAGAAATGAAAAGTATCTTTTTCATCTTAAATCTCCTTGCCGTCATAATAAGAGGAAAAGAAAAAGATGAGAATAAGAAAGGAGAAAAACATAAGGCTATTTTTATCAAGAAAGAGACAAAGATAAGAGATCATCAATCATCGACATGCGTTAAGAGGCACTCGAATGATACCTCGAAGTAGTCGCTTAAAAGTTGAAGTGCATTGAAGTCTGTCTTCCTTGTTCCTCTCTTCCAAGTAGAAACGGTGTTTTTCTTTACACCGATCAGCGATGCCAGCTCAGACTGGCTTATGTTCTTCTTCTTTCTCAACTGTTTGATTCTTTCTCTTTTTCTCTTCCTTTCTCGTTCTTTCTCTCTTTCTCTTTTTCGAAAAAGGAGAGAAAGCAATAAAGAATGGACTTCTTTTGGAACTTTAATGATTACCCGTACCCAGGTAATCTTTAAAGCCTCAAAGGGAGTTTTTACTTTTGGGCTTTTTTTTCATATTCCTCTGCCTTTTGCAGGAATTCTTCCTCACTTATGCCACACTCTTCTGCGGCTTCTTTAGCTGTGATTTTCTTTTCTTCATACAACTGGATAAGGTAAGTACTTTTCCAATCTGTACACCTTTTATATCCCCTTTAGTAAGCTACTTTTGCGATTCCTTCACTCAGATTGCACATTTCTTCTTCTCTCCATAAGTTTTCTTATCTCCTCATGGTCTGTAAGGATGTGAGGTTCTCCTCTTTCCATCTTCTTATAAGGAGCATTGGCAGCTTCATCAAGTGCATTAATGAACGCTTCTGCATTCTTGGGATTAGTTATCTTTACATTTGTGACAATACTTGAATTTTGCATTGAGTTTTCCTGCCTTTCAGCAAAATTTATGCATTTACATTAGAAACCAAGATTAATCTTTCTTTTTAAGGTAGTACCCACCTGATTTCTTAGAACCAAGATGTTCAACATAATCAACAAGATTACGCTTTAATGCATTCTTGACCTTGTCTCTGTTCACAGATGGATTTATCGTGTTTATTCTTTCTGTGATGGCAACAGTATTCATACCAGGATTTTCTTTCACAGCTTTCAGGATTTCCAAATCCAAATCACTTAATGGGTCATTTATTGGGTCACTTAATGGGTCACTTATTGGGTCAATCAGACAATAATTTACATTTGGCAGAGTAACAATAAAGAAATTCTCACTTGCCTTAAATTCCGGTTTAACATCATAAGCCTCATAACTCTGAAGTGTTCTTGGTATTCCAGTACCAAAGTTTTCAATCAGATGAAGTTTATCAAAGACATTTACAAGTCTAGGATTACGATAGGTCTGAACTCCATTCATGATATCATCCATGGTTGCATTAAAGATTCCACCTGGACTTGTTATCTTTGCCTTGTCAGGAAAAAACTCAATCTTAATGTTGGAATGGATGAAATAGTTGGCATGGCAGAATGCATTTAGAACCATTTCTCTTATTGATGCACCGGGATATGATTTTGTTTCCTTTCTCTTAAAAGAATTGCCGTCAATGATAACCTTCACATCATTCAAGCGTTCTGTCTGTTCCTCAACGTCAGAAAGAATCTTTACTAATGATCCTTTGAAGCTTTTCTTTATCCTGAAGTTCATTTCAGAATCATATTCAGCAAGCTTAACGACAATATCGGACTGATCAGACAGAAGAAAAGCAAGATTTGTATACTCACCTGATCTTGATTTCATGCCAAATGTATTCATCATTCTGGCTGTAAGTTTCAGCTCATTATCTTCAAGCAACCTTGAAAAAGACTTAAATGTCAGCTCCTGTTCATCAGAGATATCTTCTTCATAGCTATATCTCCGTGTTTCCATAATCATTTTGAGTATTTCATCATCACTCGCTCTACGCTTACTTCTTCCTACGCGAATATAGACACCACTTGGTTTCGGGCCTTTTTCCCTCAGGTAATAAGGTTTTGAAGTACCTTTTGACACTTGAATCTCCAAAACGTCATCTTCATTGAAGAAGAAGTTTATCAGACCTGCAGGTTTAGGAAAAAACGCGTCCTGAATCCAATTGCCAAGTTTAAGATCTATATCATCTTTTATATTGGAATCTTTAAAGCCAATGACAGTACCATCATCGTCGACTCCTACAAATATTGTTCCTCCCTCGCTGTTAAGAAAAGCTACAATTTCGCTTTTCACTTCATCTATAAGCTCTCTCTTTAATTCTGTTTTTTCATCTTCATAATAGCTACTCATTTAGGTCACCTTATAAACATATTGTAATTTATTTGACCCAATAAATACATGTTAAATAGTAGCATTTTTAATTTCTACACTACTTGACCCTATGTCTTTCACTGGATTTTTGAATCGAGGGGAAATGTTGTCATACTATTATCTGTCATTCAACACTTCATTCCATATTCTTCTTGTAGTCTCCTCTTTTTCCAATTCATAACTGACCTTCATAATTCCAGTGCGAGAATCGGGCACAGAAGATTTATATTTATTGAGCATCATCTTCTTTATTTCGACAGAATCGGTGACATAATGCATGCATTCTTATACTATGCCTTAATATAACGCGTAGATCTTGCCGATCCGATCCGTTTTATTGCACCACTCTTTACCATTACACCGAGGACTACTTCAACTGTTGTCGGACTGACATCAGGGAGAATCCTACATATTTCGGCTTTGGAAAGAGGGGTTAGACTGTTTAATACCGTTGCTTCTATGCGGGCTTTCTTTGTAATCTTTTTCCCATGTACGACTGCAAAGCGTTTGTCCAACTCTTTATAGCACATATAAAGCATAGACAGGAAATTCTCAATAAATGGGAAATAACTATTTTCATTTGATTCCCAACCGTAAGAAGATTGACGAAGAGATTCGTAATAATAGGCTTTGTAGTTATTGATTTGCTCTTCAAAGGACACATATTTTCCGACATCAAAGCCATTCTTGTATAGAAGCAACAACGATAACAGGCGTGACATTCTGCCGTTACCATCTCTGAATGGATGTATGCAGAGAAAATCCAAAATAACGCAAGGAATCAATAGCAGTTGGTTTATATTGGCGTCACTACGTGCTTCCATATAGGCAAGCTCTAACTGTTCCATAGCCTTTGGTGTTTCATGCGCAGGGGTGGGACGAAAACGAACACGCCTGTTTCCGTCTGTATCAATCTCCAAAATTACATTATCGTCTGTTTTATATTGACCGCCATATTCATAACCTGCAAATGCCATCATCATTTCGTGCAAATGCAAAATATCACGCTCACAAAAATCAATACGTTCATAGTCCAAATGAATTTCATTTAATGCATCCCTATATCCGGCAATTTCTGCTTCATTATGATTCAACGGAGCGCTGTTCTGATTGACGATAGCAGCAATACGCTCGTCACTTGTAACAATACCCTCAATAGCATTAGAACTCTTAATCGACTGTACCTTTGCAACTGCCTCTAACTCCGTAAAAATTTGGGTATATTCCTCTTTTCGCACTCCCGCCATTGTTTTCAATGCCGAAATATTTGAAGTAAGATTCACAAAATTTGCAGGCAGTAAGCCGTTGTTTAAAAAAGAGTAATCGAATTTCCTCATATCACACATCCTTTCTGCATATTATTGTTACATATTATATGCAGAAAACCAAGCCACTTCTATTTTATCTGCATATAAAATAGGATGAATTATGCAGTTATAAGGAAACAATATGCAGAAACTTATAAAAAGCAATGCAGAATGATTACATACTGCCTTCATCAAATGCTCATTTTACAGCATGCCTTAGGAACTGTCACGAATCAATTTGATGGTTTGATTATGTAGTTCCACTTCTCGTTGGGACCTGTAAACTCGATGTTTATGAGGTCTTTATCTTCCTCGGAGACCTTTCTTCCCTTCTCATAATATCTCCTGTCGACAACGCA